>NZ_JALCZC010000046.1:0-32469 GCF_022690805.1 Anaeromyxobacter sp. SG66 | reverse complement strand
CGGCGCGGCCCGCGGCGCCGTCGCCCGAGGCCCGGCTCGAGCTTCGCGGGGACAAGCCGGCCGCCTCGATCCGCGTGGACGTCGACCGCCTGGACGAGATCGCCGCGCTCGCCGGCGACGTGCTCGTCGAGGGCGAGCGGGCCATCCGCCGCTCCCGCGACCTCAACGCGCTGTTCGCGCGGTGGGGCCGGCTGTCGGACCGGGTGATCGCGCTCGCCGAGCGGCTCCGCGACGCGCGCACCGCCCGGCTCGTCGAGCAGATCGAGGGAGACGTCCACCTCCTCCGCTCGGACACGTTCCGCTTCGCCCGCGCGCAGACCGAGGCCGCCTCCTCCTCCCAGGCGCAGTTCGGGATGCTCGCCGAGCGGATCGGGGAGGCGCGGCTCATCCCGCTCTCCGGCGTGCTCGCGGGCTTCCCCCTCGCCGCCCGCGACATGGCGCGCGAGCAGGGCAAGGAGGTCGAGTGCGTCGTGCGCGGCGGCGAGACCGGCGTCGACAAGGCCATCCTGCTCTCGCTCAACGACCCGCTCGTCCACCTCGTCCGCAACTGCGTCGATCACGGGCTCGAGACGCCTGCCGAGCGAGTAGAGGCGGGCAAGCCGCGCGCGGGGAAGATCGTCATCTCCGCGCGGGTGGACGGCGACCTGCTCGCCGTGACCGTGGAGGACGACGGGCGCGGGATCAGCCCGCAGAAGGTCCGCGCGTCCGCGCTGCGCAAGGGGATCATCGGCGAGCAGCAGGCGGCGAGCCTGTCGGCGCGGAACGCGCTCGACCTCATCTTCATGGCGGGGTTCTCGACGCGCGAGCAGGCGGGCGAGACGAGCGGCCGCGGGGTGGGGCTCGACGTGGTGCGCAAGCGCGTCACGGCGCTCGGCGGGTCGGTCACGGTCGAGTCCGAGGTCGGCAAGCGCACGCGGTTCACGCTGCGCATGCCGCAGTCGCTGTCGCTCATGAAGGTCCTCCTCGTCCGCATCGACGAGGACGTCTACGGGATCCCCGCCGTGGACGTGGACAGCGTCGGGCGGCTCGACCCCAAGGAGGCGACGGAGGTCGCGGGCATCCGGGCCGTGCGCTACCGCGGGCGGCTCATGCCGGTGGTCGCGCTCGGGCCCCTCCTCTCGCTCAACGGCGGTCCGCGCTCGAAGCGGCCGCTCGTGGCGTACGTCGACCACGGCAGCGAGGGCGCGGCGGTGGTGGTGGACGGGCTTCACGGCGAGCGCGAGGTGGCGGTGAAGGCGCCCGGGGCGTTCCTCAAGGGCATGCGCTTCGTGACCGGCGCCGCCGCGCTGGAGGACGGGCGCGTCGCGCTGCTCCTCTCGACCCCGGACATCGTGGCCGCGGCCCGCCGGCTCGCCTCGCCGGCCCTGGCGCGCGGCCGCGACCGGCGGCGCCTGCGGGTGCTCCTCGTGGACGACAGCGCGATCGCGCGAGAGGCGGAGGCGGCCCTGCTCCGCTCGCTCGGGCACGAGGTGGACGAGGCGGTGGACGGAGAGGACGGCTGGCGGAAGCTGCAGACCGGCAGCTACCAGCTCCTCGTCACCGACGTGCAGATGCCGGTGCTCGACGGCATCGACCTCACCCGCCGCGTGAAGGCGACGCCGCGGTTCGTGAAGCTGCCCATCGTCATCATGTCCTCGCTCTCCGCGCCCGAGGAGCGCCGCCGCGGCGTGGACGCCGGCGCCGACGCGTACATCGTCAAGGGCGAGCTCGAGGCCGAGAGCCTCGCCGCCACGCTCGAGCGGCTCTGCGGGGTCGGCGCGTGACGCCTCCCCAGGCGCGGCAGGTCCGCGTCCTCGTCGCGGACGACTCCGCCCTGTTCCGCGAGCTCCTCGCCGGGGTGGTCGCGGACGGCCCGGGGTTCGAGGTGGTCGCCGTCGCGGCCGACGGACACGCCGCCGCCGCGCTCGCGCGGCAGCACCGGCCCGACGTCATCACCATGGACCTCAACATGCCCGAGGCCGACGGCTACGCGGGCATCGCGCGGATCATGGCCGAGACGCCCACCCCGATCCTGGTCCTCACCGGCAACCCCGCCGAGGCGGTCGGGTTCCGCGCGCTCTCGCTCGGCGCGCTCGACATCCTCGAGAAGCCGCACGCGACGACCGACCTCGAGACGTACGGGCGGCAGCTCCGCTCGCGCCTCAGGCTCCTCGCCGGCGTGAAGGTGATCCGCCACCTGCGCGGGCTGCGCACCGAGGGCGAGCCGCCGCCCCGGCGGAGCGCGGGCGTGGAGCTCGTCGTCATCGGCGCCTCGCTCGGCGGCCCGCGCGCGCTCGTGTCCCTCCTGCGCGGGCTCGCGCCGGTCTTCCCGGCCCCGGTCGCGATCGTGCAGCACATCGCCGACGGGTTCACCGAGGGGCTCGCGGCCTGGCTCGCCGCGGAGACCCGGCTCGACGTGCGGGAGGCGCGGGACGGCGACGTCCTCGCGCCGGGCCGGATCGTCCTCGCCCCCTCCGGCCGTCACCTCGTCGTCGCCGACGGCGCGGTGCGGCTCTCGGACTCGCCGCCGGTCGAGACCTTCAAGCCGTCGGTGACGCCGCTCTTCCTCTCGGCGGCGCGGCAGCACGGCGCGCGCGCCTGCGGCGTGATCCTCACCGGCATGGGCCGCGACGGCGCCGAGGGGCTGCGCGCCATCCGCGCGGCCGGCGGGCCGACGATCGCGCAGGACGAGGCGACGAGCGCGGTGTTCGGGATGCCGCGCGCGGCCATCGAGCTCGGGGCCGTCGATCGCGTGCTCCCGATCGAGGCGATCCCCCGCGCGCTCCAGGAGCTGACCCGGTGAGGCCGATCACTCCGGACGACCTGACGCAGCTCGCCGCGCTCCTCAAGGAGCGGGTGGGGCTGCACGTGCGCCCGGACGGTCACTCGGCGCTGCGCCTCGCCCTCGGCGCCCGGCTCGAGGAGCTCGGGCCCGACGCACCGGACGGGCGCGCGTACGTCGGCCTCCTGCGCTCGCAGGACGGCGGCGACGAGGAGCTCCGGCGGCTGCTCCCGCTCGTCACGGTCGGCAAGACGAGCTTCTTCCGCGACGAGCGCCAGTTCCGCGCGCTCGAGGCGCTGCTCCCCGGCCTCGTCGCGCGCGCGCGCGGCGGCGGCCGGCGCGTCGCGATCTGGTCGGCCGGCTGCGCCACCGGGGAGGAGCCGTACTCGATCGCGATGACCGCGGAGGGCGCCGGGGCGGAGCCCGAGCACCTCGAGCTCCTCGCCACCGACGTGAACCCGGAGGCGGTCGCGCAGGCCGCGCGCGGCGCGTACGACGGCCGGCGCGTGCGCGAGATCCCCCAGCCGCTCCGCGAGCGCCACTTCGACGCCGACGGGGATCGCCACCACGTGCGCGCGAGCCTCAGGCGGTTCATCACCGCGATCCGTCCGCACAACCTGGTCTCGGGCACCATGCCGCGGCCCGAGGGCGGGTGGGACGTCATCTTCTGCCGCAACGTCATCATCTACTTCGACACGCCCACGACGCAGCACGTGCTCACGCAGTTCCTCCACGCGCTGACGCCGGGCGGCTACCTGTTCCTCGGCTACTCCGAGTCGCTCTTCCGCATCTTCGAGGGCTTCGAGCTCACGGAGGTCGCCGGGGCGTTCCTCTACCGGCGCCCGGAGACGCCGCGCACGACGCCGCTCCCGGCCCCGCGCCCGGTTCGCCCCGTCGTCCCGGTGCCGTCCGCGCCGCCGCTCGTGCGCCACGTGTCGCTGCCCCCGGCGGCGCCCCCGCGCCTCCCCACCCCGGCGCCCATCCCGGCGCCGCAGCCGCCGCTCGCGCCCCAGGAGTACCTCGACGCCGCGGTGGCGCTGTTCGCCGACGGCCGCTTCGGCGCCGCGCGCGAGCTGCTCGAGCGGCTCCTCGAGAAGGGCGGCGAGGACCTCGCGGTGCGGCTCACGCTGGCGAACCTGTACGGCATCCTCCGGCAGACCGACCGGGCGCGCGAGTGCTACGTGGCCGCGCTCCAGCTCGAGCCGCTCAGCGCCGAGGCGCACCTCTTCTTCGGGATCCACCTGCTCGAGGAGGGCGAGACCGACGGCGCCGCCCTCGAGCTCTCGCGGGCGCTGTTCCTCGACCCCGACCTCGCGCTCGCGCATTACTGGCTCGGGCGCTGCCGCGAGGCGCAGCGCGATCCCGACCGCGCGCGGCTCGCCTACCGGAACGCGCTCGCCGCGCACGCCCGCCGGCCGGATGGGAAGCGTCAGGCCTTCCTGGGCTACTATCCGGACGTCCCCGAGGACGGCGCCGCCTTCGTCCGGGCCGCGCACTACGCCCTCGCCGCACTGTGAGGAGAACGATGGCCGAGAAGAAGCGGATCCTGCTCCTCGACGACTCGACGATCACGCTCGAGATGGAGAAGGCCGTGCTCGAGGACCGCGGCTACAAGGTCGCGATCGCCTCGAACCTGCTCGAGTTCCAGGCGCAGCTCGACGGCTTCCAGCCGGAGATCATCCTCACCGACCTCATGATGCCGGACATCTCCGGGAAGGACATCGTCCGCGTCCTGAAGCAGGACTTCCACACCGAGAAGATCCCGATCATCCTCTTCAGCTCGAAGGGCGACGACGAGCTCGCGGAGATCTCCGAGCAGGTGGGCGCCGACGGGTTCCTCTCCAAGTCGCACGGCATCGACCGGCTCGGCGACATGGTCGACGAGATGGTGGACTCGATCCTGTGGTAGGCGCGGCGCCCGCGGCGCCTTAGAACTCCCCACGATTGCTTGAAGATCCGGGGGAGCGCGTGCTACCTCGGGACGAGGGGCCGCCCGGGGTCGCGGCCCGCCGAGAGGAACGCCGCCATGTCCGGCCACAACCGATGGTCCAAGATCAAGCGCCACAAGGAGGCGCAAGGGGCGGCCAAGGGCAAGCTCTTCTCGAAGGTCATCAAGGAGATCACCGTCGCCGCGCGAATGGGCGGCGGGGACCCCGCCGGCAACCCGCGCCTCCGCGCCGCGATCGACGCGGCCAAGGAGGCGAACATGCCGCAGGAGAACGTCACCCGCGCGGTGAAGAAGGGCACGGGCGAGCTCGAGGGCGTCTCCTACGAGGAGGTCGTCTACGAGGGGTACGGGCCGGGCGGGGTGGCGATGATCGTCGAGTGCCTCACCGACAACCGCAACCGGACCGCCGGTGACGTCCGCTCCTCCCTCGCGAAGGGCGGCGGGAACCTCGCCGCCGAGGGCGCGGTGGCGTGGAACTTCGACCGGCGCGGGGTCGTCGAGGTGAAGCCCGGCCCGACCGAGGACGAGGTCACGGAGGCGGCGATCGAGGCGGGGGCGGAGGACGTCGTGAGCCTCGGCGCGGAGGGGTTCGAGGTGCGCACGCTCCCGAACGACCTGCACGGCGTCGCCGCGGCGCTCGAGAAGAAGCTCCCGCTCGGCGCGAGGCGGCTCACCTTCGTCCCCCGGGAGACGCTGCGGATCACGGATCCGGACAAGGCGCGCTCCATGCTGAGGCTCGTGGACATGCTGGAGGACCTCGAGGACGTCCAGAACGTCCACGCCAACTTCGAGATCGACGACGAGCTGATGGAGCGGCTCGCCTGAGGCGGCAGCGGACGGCGTCGAGGGGCGGCGAACGGGCCGGCGGTCCGCACCCGCGGGGTGGGCGCGGGCGGGCCGAGGCGGCGTGAGGCTCCGGGAGGGCTGCGTGCGCGCGTACGAGATCATCCACCGCAAGCGCGACGGAGGGGCCATCCCGCCGGACGCGATCGCCGCGCTCGTCGACGGCTTCACGCGCGGCGAGATCCCCGACTACCAGATGGCCGCCTTCTGCATGGCGGTGTTCTTCCGCGGCATGGACGAGGGCGAGGTCCGCGCGCTCACCGAGGCGATGCTCCGTTCCGGCGACGTGCTCGACCTCTCCGACGTGCCGGGCGCGAAGGTCGACAAGCACTCCACGGGAGGGGTGGGGGACAAGGTCTCCCTCGCCCTCGCGCCGCTCGCCGCCGCCTGCGGCGTCAAGGTGCCGATGATCTCCGGGCGCGGCCTCGGCCACACCGGCGGCACGCTCGACAAGCTCGAGGCGATCCCGGGCTTCCGGGTGGACCTGCCGGTCGAGACGTTCCGCGCGCTGGTCCGCGACGTCGGCGCCTGCCTCGTCGGCCAGACCGAGCGGCTCGCGCCGGCGGACCGGAAGCTCTACGCGCTCCGCGACGTCACCGCGACGGTCGAGTCGATCCCGCTCATCGCCGCGTCCATCATGTCGAAGAAGCTCGCCGAGGGGATCGACGCGCTCGTCCTCGACGTGAAGGTCGGCTCGGGCGCCTTCATGAAGCGGCCCGAGGACGCGCGCGCGCTCGCGCGGACCCTCGCCGGGATCGGCCGCGGCATGGGCAAGCGCGTCTCGGCGCTCCTCACGCGCATGGACGAGCCGCTCGGCCGGGCGATCGGGAACGCGCTCGAGGTCGAGGAGACGCTGGCGCTCCTGTCGGGCGGAGGGCCGCCGGACCTGCGCGAGGTCACCGTCGAGCTCACCGCGGAGATGCTGGTCCTCGGCGACGCCGCGCCCGGCCTCGCCGCCGCGCGGGCGCGGGTCGAGGCGGCCATCGCCGACGGGAGCGGCCTCGCGAAGCTCGAGCAGATCGTCCGCGCCCAGGGGGGCGACGCGGCGGTGCTCCGCGATCCCGGCCGGCTGCCGCGCGCGCCGGCGCGCTACGACGTCGCCGCGCCCGAGGCCGGCTTCGTCACGGAGATCGACGCGGAGGCGCTCGGCCTCGCCGCGGTGGCGCTCGGGGCGGGCCGCGCGCGCGTCGAGGACCGGGTGGACCCGGCGGTCGGGATCGTGGTCGCGAAGAAGCTCGGCGATCGCGTCGAGCGGGGCGAGCCGCTCTGCACGGTGCACGCGGGCGAGCGCAGCGAGGCCCGCGAGCGGATCGCGAGGCGCATCGCGGGCGCCTACCGGATCGGCCCCGCCGCGCCCGCGGCGCGGCCGATCGTCCTCGAGCGATTGTAGGCGGCCGACCATGACCCGAGAGCAGCCAACGAGCGAAGCGGGCCCGCCGGGGCGCGCGAACAGGGGCGAGCCATGACCCACCGCGCCGATCTCTCCACGCGCCTCTCCTACGCCCTCGCCTGGATCCGGGGGAAGACGGACCTCGCGCCCGCGGCCGGGCTCGTGCTCGGCTCGGGCCTCGGGGACTTCGTCGACCGGCTCGAGCGGGCGGTGTCGATCCCCTACGAGGAGATCCCGTCGTTCCCGGTCTCGCGCGTCCCGGGGCACGCGGGGCGCCTGGTCGTCGGCGAGCTCGCCGCGCCGGGAGGGCGGGTCGCCGTCGCCGCGATGCAGGGGCGGGTGCACGGCTACGAAGGCTGGAGCGCGGCGGACGTCGCCTTCGGGGCGCGGGTGCTCTGCGCGATGCCGGTGAAGCTGCTCCTCGTGACGAACGCGGCGGGCGGCGTGAACCCCGCGTACGCCCCGGGCGAGCTCGTCCGGATGGTCGATCACCTGAACCTCTCCGGCATGAACCCGCTCGTGGGCGAGAACGACGAGCGGCTCGGTCCGCGCTTCCCCGATCTGTCGGAGGCGTACGACGCGCGCCTCGGGGCGCTGCTCGACGAGGCCGCCGCCGAGCGCGGCGTTCCGCTCCGCCGCGGCGTCTACGCCTGCATGCCGGGCCCGTCCTACGAGACGCCGGCGGAGATCAGGATGCTGCGCCTGCTCGGCGCGGACCTCGTCGGGATGTCCACGGTGCCCGAGGTCATCGCGGCGCGGCACATGGGCGTGCCGGTCGTCGGGATCTCGGTGGTGACGAACCCCGCCGCGGGGCTCTCGCGGCAGCCGCTCTCGCACGAGGAGGTCGCGGAGACCGCCGGCCGCGTCAAGGACCGGCTGGCCGCGGTCGTGGAAGGGTTCCTCCCCAGAGCGGTTCGTTGAAAAGGGTGGCCCCAGGCTGCTAGCGTCCCTTCCGGAGGGGCGAGCATGGACGATCGTCTGCCACCGAAGAGCGACGCCGCCGACCCGACCGATAAAGAGGCCGAGGCGGACCGGCGCGAGAGCGGGCGCATCCCGATCCACCTGCTGGTGCGCGACGCGGCGCTCGGCGGGTCGTTCGAGCCGTACGAGGGCAACCTCGCCCTCGGCGGCGTGTACTTCGGCGGGCTCCACCCACCCGCGGGGAACCGCGTCCAGCTCCGGTTCCTCATCCCCGGGACGCGGCAGGAGATCGAGGCGTCCGGCGAGGTGCTGCGGGTGTCGCGTGAGGGGCCGCGCTTCGGCGCGCACGTGAAGTTCGTGGACATGCCGCTCGCGGCCGAGCTCGCCATCGCGCGCCTCCTGCAGGAAGAGTGAGCGCGCGCTCCGGAAAGAGCGGCGGCGCGGCCGCGCTCGCCCGCGCCGCCCGCGCCGCGCGCAAGCGCGCCTACGCGCCGTACTCGAGCTTCCGGGTGGGGGCGGCGGTGCGCGCCGGCGACGCGGTTCACGCCGGGTGCAACGTCGAGAACGCGAGCTACGGCCTCACGCTGTGCGCGGAGCGGGTGGCGGTCGCCACCGCGGTGGCCGCGGGCGCGCGCCGGATCGACGCCATCGCCGTGGCGAGCGGGACGGACGAGCCGACGCCGCCCTGCGGGATGTGCCTGCAGACGCTCGCGGAGTTCGCCGGGCCCGAGCTGCCCGTCAGGCTCGTCGGGGCGCGCGGCGGGGCGGTCGACACGACGCTCGGCGAGCTCCTTCCGCGCGCGTTCACGAAGCGCTTCCTCTGAGGGCGCTGCTCGCTCGAGCCGACGTCGCGCACCGCAGCCAGGGCGTCCCCCGGCGCGCAACCGCGCCGTGCGTTTGACGGCGGCCGGCCCGCGCCCTATGAACGGGCGCGATGGACGTGTACCGCTCGCTCGACGAGGCCCGCGCCGCGGGGCGCCTCCGCGGCTCCGCCGTCGCGGTCGGCAACTTCGACGGCGTCCACCTCGGGCACCAGCGGCTCCTCGCGCTCGCCGGCGAGCTCGCCCGCGGCCGCGGCGCCGCCGCGGCGGTCCTCACCTTCGAGCCCCACCCCGTCCGCGTGCTCCGGCCGAAGCTCGCGCCGCCGCTCCTCGTGCAGCTGCCGCGCAAGCTCGAGCTGCTCGCCGCCGCCGGCGCGGACGCCACGATCCTCCAGCCGTTCGATCTCGCCTACGCCGCGACGTCGGCGGAGGCGTTCGTCTCCCGGGACCTGGCGGGCGCGCTCGGCTGCGCGGACGTGGTCGTCGGCTACGACTTCACGGCGGGACACGAGCGCGCGCGGGTGGAGACCCTGCGCGCGCTGCTCGCCCCGCACGGCATCCGGCTGCACGTCGTCGAGCCGGTCACGGTGGACGGCCTCGTCGTCTCGTCGACCAAGGTCCGCGAGTTCCTCCTCGAGGGGAACGTCGAGGCGGCCGCCCTGCTCCTCACCCGTCCGCACGACGTGGACGGCGTCGTGGTGCGCGGGGCGGGCCGGGGGCGCGGCTTCGGCTTCGCGACCGCCAACGTCGAGACGGCCGGGCTCCTCCCCGCGAACGGCGTGTACGCCGTCCGCGCCTGGGTGGGCGGGCAGCCGGGGCCGCGCGGGCTCGAGGGCGCGGTGGTCCACGCGGGCGTGTGCAACGTGGGCGTGAAGCCTACCGTCGAGGCGAGCGCGGCGGTGACCGCGGAGGCCCACCTGTTCGACTTCGTCGGCCGGGACCTCTACGGGGAGCGGATCCGCCTCGCCTTCGTCGCGCGGCTGCGGGACGAGCGGCGTTTCCCGTCCGTGGAGGCGCTCCGGGCCCAGATCGCCGAGGACGCGGAGCGCGCGAGAGAGGTCCTGGACAAGGCGCCCATGTAGGCCGGGCTCCGTGATTTACCCTCTCGAATCGCGTACTTACGGTAGCCGCTTCCTTGACCCCTCGCCGAGCTGCCTGCTAAGTTCGCGGAGCTTCACGGCCTTCTCGCGCGCTCCACCCCGAGGGATCTTCACGCATGTCTGGACGGCTCGGCGAACTCCTGGTCCGGGAGAACCTCATCTCCCTGCAGCAGCTGCAGAAGGCCCAGGACGAGCAACGCAAGACGGGCGGCCGCATCGGATCGCTCCTCGTGCGCAGCGGCGCCATCGCCGAGCACGACCTCACGAGCTTCCTCTCGAAGCAGTACGGGGTCCCGGCGATCTCGCTCAAGGACTTCGACATCGACGAGGAGGTCCTGAAGCTCATCCCCAGGTCGACCGCCGAGAAGCACCAGGTCGTGCCGGTGAACCGCGCCGGCGCCTCGCTCATCGTCGCGATGAGCGATCCGTCGAACATCTTCGCCATCGACGACATCAAGTTCCTCACCGGCTACAACGTCGAGGTCGTGGTCGCCTCCGAGCAGGCGATCAAGGAGGCCATCGACAAGCACTACATGGAGAAGGGGCCGAACCTCGAGGAGGTGATGGCGGGGTTCGACGACGGCGACATCTCGGTGGTCGAGGCCGAGGGCGACGACATCAACGCCGTCGACCTCGAGAAGAGCGCGGAGGAGGCGCCGGTCGTCAAGCTGGTGAACCTCATCCTGCTCGACGCCATCAAGAAGGGCGCCTCCGACATCCACATCGAGCCCTACGAGAAGGACTTCCGCGTCCGCTTCCGCATCGACGGCTCGCTGTACGAGGTGATGAAGCCGCCGATGAAGCTGAAGAGCGCCATCATCTCCCGCCTCAAGATCATGTCCGAGCTGGACATCAGCGAGCGGCGGCTCCCGCAGGACGGCCGCATCAAGCTGAAGCTCGGCAAGGGCAAGGAGATGGACTTCCGCGTCTCCGTCTGCCCGACGCTGTTCGGCGAGAAGGTGGTGATGCGCCTCCTCGACAAGTCGAACCTCCAGCTCGACATGACGAAGCTGGGCTTCGAGGAGCAGCAGCTCAAGGACTTCATGGAGGCGATCGACCGTCCGTACGGGATGGTCCTCGTCACCGGCCCGACCGGCTCGGGCAAGACGACGACGCTCTACTCCGCGCTCTCCAAGCTGAACGAGGTCGCGTGGAACATCTCGACCGCCGAGGACCCGGTCGAGTTCAACTTCTTCGGCATCAACCAGGTCCAGATGCACGAGGACATCGGCCTCAACTTCGCGGCCGCGCTGCGCAGCTTCCTCCGCCAGGACCCCGACATCATCATGGTCGGCGAGATCCGCGACTTCGAGACCGCGGAGATCGGCGTCAAGGCCGCGCTCACCGGCCACCTCGTGCTCTCGACGCTGCACACGAACGACGCGCCGGGCACGGTCTCGCGCCTCCTCAACATGGGCATCGAGCCCTTCCTCGTGACGGCCTCGCTGAACGCGATCGTGGCGCAGCGGCTCTGCCGCCGGCTCTGCGCCGAGTGCAAGCGGCCCGCGCAGGTGGACGACCAGGCGCTCCTCGACGCCGGGTTCGCGCCCGAGGAGATCGGCACCTTCCAGCCGTTCGAGCCCGTCGGCTGCAGGACCTGCAACGACCGCGGCTACAAGGGCCGCGTCGCGGTGTACGAGGTGATGCCGCTCTGGGACGGCCTCAAGGAGCTCGTCATCCAGGGCTGCTCGACCGCGGAGCTGAAGCAGGAGGCGATCCGGCTCGGCTTCCGGACGCTGCGCATGAGCGCGCTCAACAAGGTGAAGCTCGGCGTCACCACCCTCGCCGAGGCGGTGGGCAACACCGCGCCGGACAAGTTCTAGCCCCGAAGGCACGAAGGCGAACGAAGACTTGGCAAACCTGCACCAGCTCCTCAAGGCGATGGTCGAGAAGGGGGCCTCCGACCTCCACATCACGACCGCGTCGCCGCCGCAGCTCCGGATCGACGGCAAGCTCGTGCCGCTCAAGACGCCGCCGCTCACGCCCGTCGAGACGAAGCAGCTCTGCTACTCGATCCTCACCGACGCCCAGAAGCACAAGTTCGAGGAGGAGAGCGAGCTCGACCTGTCGTTCGGCGTCAAGGGGCTGTCGCGCTTCCGCGCGAACGTCTTCATGCAGCGCGGCGCGGTCGCGGGCGCGTTCCGCACGATCCCGTTCAAGATCCTCACCTTCCAGGACCTCGGCCTGCCGCCCATCGTCGCCGAGCTCGCGAAGAAGCCGCGCGGGCTCGTGCTCGTGACCGGCCCGACCGGCTCCGGCAAGTCGACGACGCTCGCGTCGATCATCGACAAGATCAACACCGACCGGCACGAGCACATCATCACCATCGAGGATCCGATCGAGTACCTCCACCCGCACAAGAACTGCGTGGTGAACCAGCGCGAGGTCGGGGCGGACACCCAGTCGTTCAAGAAGGCCCTCAAGTACATCCTGCGCCAGGATCCGGACGTGGTGCTCGTCGGCGAGATGCGCGACCTCGAGACCATCGAGGCGGCGCTCGTCATCTCCGAGACCGGCCACCTCGCGTTCGCGACCCTGCACACGAACAGCGCGGTCCAGACGATCAACCGCATCCTGGACGTCTTCCCGCCCTACCAGCAGCCGCAGGTCCGCGCGCAGCTCTCGTTCGTGCTCGAGGGCGTGCTCACGCAGAACCTCCTGCCCCGCGCGGGCGGCCCGGGGCGCGCGCTCATCATCGAGGTGATGGTCCCGAACCCCGCCATCCGGAACCTCATCCGCGAGGACAAGATCCACCAGGTGTACTCGCAGATGCAGGTCGGCCAGACCAAGTTCGGCATGCAGACCTTCAACCAGAGCCTCGCGCTGGCGTTCGCGAGGCGGCTCATCACGCTCGAGGAGGCGATGGGCCGGTCCTCGGATCCCGAGGAGCTGAAGAACCTGCTCGCGAGCGGCGCCGGGATGCGCCCGCCCCCGCCGCCGGCGCGCTGACCACGATTTCGACCCGCGGGCGACCCTCGGCTAGGATCGGCCCGCACCCCGCGAGGAGCTCATGGCACAGGCCGCAGCCGCGAACGCGAAGACGAAGGCCGCGCCTGCGCCCAAGCAGGTGCCGGTCTGGAAGTGGTCGGCGAAGACCAAGCAGGGCGAGGTGAAGTCCGGCGAGATGGAGGCCGCCGACGCGTCGGCGGTCGAGGCGCGCCTCCGCCAGACGGGCCTCGAGCCGACGCGGGTCCGCAGGAAGCCGAAGGACCTCGTCATCCCGGGCCTCGGCCCGAGCGTCGGGACGAAGGACATCCTGGTCTTCACCCGGCAGTTCTCGGTGATGATCGACGCAGGCCTCCCGCTCGTGCAGGCCCTCGACATCCTCGCCACCCAGGCTGACAACCCGGCGTTCAGGAAGGTCCTCACGGCGGTCAAGGTCCGCGTGGAGTCGGGCTCCACCTTCGCCGACGCGCTCGCCGAGCACCCCAAGGCCTTCGACGAGCTCTTCGTCCAGCTCGTGCGCGCCGGCGAGATCGGCGGCATCCTCGACACCATCCTCCAGCGGCTCGGCGCGTACATCGAGAAGAACGAGAAGCTGAAGCGGCGCGTGAAGGGCGCGATGGTCTACCCGTCCATCGTCCTCACCGTCGGCGTGGGCGTGACGGTCGTGCTGCTCGCCTTCGTCACCCCGACCTTCGAGAAGATGTTCAAGGACTTCGGCGGCGCGATGCCGGCGCCGACGCAGTTCCTCATCGACCTGTCGCATGGCCTGCGCGACAACTGGTACTGGTACGTCGCGGTCCCCATCGCGATCGTGATCGCCTTCAAGGTGTTCACGAGCAACCCGCGCGGCGTCGAGAAGTGGCACGCGTTCGTGCTCAAGATGCCGCTGTTCGGGTCGCTCGTGCGCAAGGTGGCGGTCGCCCGGTTCACCCGGACGCTCGGGACGATGCTCTCGTCCGGCGTGCCCATCCTCGACGCCCTCCAGATCGTCGCCCGCTCCGCCGGCAACAAGATCATCGAGAAGGGCATCATGTACGTCCGCGCGAAGATCTCGGAGGGCAAGAACATCGCCGGCCCGCTCGCCGAGACGAAGGTCTTCCCGCCGATGGTCGTGCAGATGATCGGCGTCGGCGAGGCGACGGGCGCCATGGACGCCATGCTGAACAAGATCGCCGACTTCTACGACGACGAGGTCGACGTGGCCGTCGCTGGCCTCACCGCCATGATCGAGCCGGTCATGATGGTGTTCCTGGGCGGGATGGTCGGCGGGTTCCTCGTCGCCATGTACCTCCCCATCTTCAGCATCGCCGGCAACATCAAGTAGCGGGGCGCCGTGGAGCCGACCGCCGCCGCCCTCGCCACGGAGCCCGCGGCGGAGCCGCCGGCCGCCGCGCCTCGCGACGGGCTTCGCCGGAAGCTCGGCTGGCTGACGCTGTTCCGCGTCGTCACGGTGACGGTGCTCCTCGCCGGCACCATCGTCGTGAACCTCGAGCTCGGCCCCGTCATCGAGCGGGACCTCCTGCCTCTCTACGCGGTCGTGGCGGCGACGTACCTCGTCGCGCTCGCCACCGCGCTCGCGCTCCGGGCCGGCCGGGGCCTGACCTCGCTCGCCTACGCGCAGGTGGTCCTCGACGTGCTGGTCGCGACCGCGGTCGTCGCGGTGACCGGGTACTCCGCGTCGGTCTTCGTCGTGATCTTCTCGATCGGCGTCGTGAACGGCGCGATCCTGCTCTTCCGGCGCGGCGCGCTCTTCGCGGCCGCGCTGGCGGTCCCCGCCTACCTCACCGTGGCGCTCCGGGTCGACCCGCACGGCGCGGACGTCTCGCGCATCACGCTCCTCGTCCACGCCGCCTCGTTCGTGGCGGTCGCGTTCCTCTCCTCCTACCTCGCCGAGCAGCTCCGCTCGGCGGGCGAGCGGATCGTCGCGCAGGAGGGGGCCCTCGCCGAGATCACCGCGCTCCACGAGTCCATCGTGGCGTCGCTCACGAGCGGGCTCATGACGCTCGACCTCGCCGGCAAGGTCACCTACCTGAATCCGGCCGGGGAGCTGCTCACGGGCCTCCGCCTCGAGGAGGTGCGCGGGCGGCCCGCGACCGAGCGGTTCGGCGCCTTCCGCGAGGCGACGCCGCGCGGCGAGGTCGAGTGGACGGGCCCCTCCGGGCGGCCCCTCCGGCTCGGGTACTCGGCGTTCCCGCTGCGCGGCCCGGCGGCCGCCGCGATCGGCAGCGCGGTGATCTTCCAGGACCTCACCGCCCTCCGGGAGATGGAGAACGCCGTCCAGCGCAGCCGCCGGCTCGCGGACCTGGGCCGGGTGGCGGCCGGGCTCGCCCACGAGCTCCGCAACCCCCTCGCCGCGATGAGCGGCTCCCTGGAGCTCCTGCAGACGAACGCGGCGCTCCCGCCCGACGAGCGCCGGCTCATGGACATCGTGCTCCGGGAGGCGGCGCGGCTCGACGGGCTCGTGAACGACCTGCTCGAGTACACCCGCCCGGCGCCGCTCCGGCGCGTCCGGACCGACCTCTCCGTCGTCCTCGACGAGGCGCTGCGGGTGTTCGCGAACGATCCGACCGCCGCTCGCGTGACCGTCGAGCAGGACCTCTCGCCCGTGACGGTCGCCTGCGACCCGGACCAGACGCGCCAGGTGTTCTGGAACCTCCTCGTGAACGCCGCCCAGGCGGCCGCCGCGCGCGAGGGCGGGGCCGGGCGCGTGCGCGTCGCCTGCGGGCCCGACGTGAAGGGCGCGCGCCTCGTGGTCGAGGACGATGGCCCGGGGATCCCCGCCGCCGACCTGCCCCGCATCTTCCTCCCGTTCTTCACCACCAAGCGGAACGGCACCGGCCTCGGGCTCCCCACCGTCCAGCGCGTCGTCGACGCGCACCGCGGCAGCGTGACGGTGGACTCGTCTCCTGGGCGTGGGACGCGCTTCGTGGTCCTGCTCCCGCGCGAGGGCGCGGACGCGGGCGGCGCAGGCGCCCCGGGTTAGGATGCGCCGTGGCCTCGATCCTGGTCGTCGACGACGAATCGTCCATGCGCGACATGCTCGAGATCCTGCTCCGCAAGCAGGGTCACGAGGTGCACCTCGCGGCCGACGCGCCGGGAGCCGTGGCGCGCGCCGCCCAGGGCGACCTCGACCTCGTGGTGACCGATCTCCGGCTCGGCGCCGGCTCCGGGATGGACGTCCTCGCGGCGGTGAAGACGCACTCGCCCGCGACCGAGGTGGTCATCGTCACCGCGTTCGCGACGGCCGAGAACGCCATCCAGGCGATGAAGCTCGGGGCGTACGACTACGTCCTGAAGCCGTTCAAGCTCGACGAGCTGAAGCTCGTGGTCGCGAAGGCGCTCGAGCG
Source organism: Anaeromyxobacter sp. SG66 (assembly GCF_022690805.1). Classification (NCBI taxonomy): domain Bacteria; kingdom Pseudomonadati; phylum Myxococcota; class Myxococcia; order Myxococcales; family Anaeromyxobacteraceae; genus Anaeromyxobacter; species Anaeromyxobacter sp. SG66. The sequence goes on along the minus strand of NZ_JALCZC010000046.1, from coordinate 16,392 downwards.
GCGCGCGCTCGTCGCGGAGAACCGTGCGCTCCGCCACCGCGCCGGCGCGACCTTCGCCGAGCCCGAGCTGCTCGGCCGCTCCGCCGGCATCGAGGAGGTCCGCTCGCTCGTGGAGCGGGTCGCCCGCTCCCGCTCGACCATCCTCGTCATGGGCGAGAGCGGCACCGGCAAGGAGGTGGTCGCGCGGGCGATCCACCGCGGCGCCGGCCCCGACCGGCCGTTCGTGGCCATCAACTGCGGCGCCATCCCCGAGGGGCTCCTCGAGAGCGAGCTCTTCGGCCACGAGAAGGGGAGCTTCACCGGCGCGACGGAGGCCAAGGCGGGCCTGTTCGAGGTCGCCGGGACGGGCACGCTCTTCCTCGACGAGGTCGGCGAGCTGCCGCCCCAGCTCCAGGTGAAGCTCCTCCGCGCGCTGCAGGAGCGGCGCGTGCGGCGCGTGGGCGGGCAGAGCGATCTCGCGGTGGGCGCGCGCATCGTCGCCGCGACGAACCGCGAGCTCGCCGAGGACGTGCAGCGCGGGCGGTTCCGGGAGGACCTCTTCTACCGGCTCAACGTCATCCAGATCCGCGTCCCGGCGCTGCGCGAGCGCAAGGAGGACGTGCCGCTCTTCCTCGAGCACTTCCTCGCGCGCTTCGCCGCCGAGGCGGGACGCCGGGTGCCGCGCCTCTCGCCCGAGGCCGAGGGCGCGCTCCTCGCGCACGACTGGCCCGGCAACGTGCGCGAGCTCGCGAACGTCGTCGAGCGCGCGGTGACGCTCGCCGGGGAAGCGGAGACCATCGACCCCTCCGTGCTGCCGCCCGCGCTCCGCGGTCGCGCGGCGGCGCTGCCCGACGCGCAGGCGCAGCTCCCCGACGCCGGCATGGACCTCCAGGCGCACCTCGACGCGATCGAGCGTCACCTGCTGGAGCAGGCGCTCGCGCGCACCGGCGGCGTGAAGACCGAGGCGGCGCGCCTCCTCAGCCTCACCTTCCGCTCGCTGCGCTACCGGCTCGCGAAGTTCGGGATCGGCCGCGACTGAGGGTGCCGCCGCGACTCGCCGCGGCTCACTTGCAGTTGTTCGGCGCGCTCGGGTTGTGGCGGCAGTCGTGCAGACTCTTCGAGACCTGGATCACGCCGTAGCTCGGGACCGGATCGCGGCTCACCGCCGTCGAGACGTTGGACGCGCCCTTCTCCGGGTTCACCGCCGTGAGCCCGACCTGCACCTGTCCCTTCTGGTTCACGAACACCGTCGCCTGATCGCCCATCGTCGGCACGAGCGTGTTCTGCGCCCGGGCGAACACGGCGGTGCCGCCCTCGTCGAGGACCGGGCTCCCCCTCACCGGATCGACGATGTAGTGGTACGCGACGCGCCGGTTCACCGCGGTGCACTGTGCGACCTGACAGCTCGACCCGGTTCTGCGCGTCACGCCGGCCTGCGACGCGGTCTGGATCGTGTTCCAGGAGAGCCAGCGGAACAGGGCCGTCGTCGACGAGGTGCGCTCGTCGTACCGGGAGACGGGGTAGGTGTGGTCGTCGGCGGTCATCGTGCCGTCGTGGTTGTAGTGGAGCGCCCAGCCCGCGTCGGTGGCGGACGCGAAGGGGCCGGCGGTGTCGTTCCCGTCGATCAGCACGAGCGGCGTCGCGGTGTCGCCCGAGCCCGTCAGCTTGATCCGGTTCGTGTCGTAGGTCTTCGCCTCGGCGGCGGTGCGGAACACCGGGCGCAGGTTGTCGTCCCCGAAGACGCGCGCGGAGATGAACCAGTTGTCCCGCTGGATCGGGGAGGTGGAGTCGCCCAGGTTGAGCAAGAGGCCGTTCGTGCCGGAGCGGGTGCACGAGAGCCCGGCCGCCGAGTCGGAGCAGGCGACGGTGACGTTCTTCTCGGTGTCGTTCGCGCCCGTGCAGTCGATCGAGACCTTCGCCTGGGCGGAGAGCGTGCACGCCGTGGCGCTCGGCTCGGTCTGGCTGCGCGTGGAGGACAGGGCGCCGGACGCCGTGCACGCGTTCAGGGTCGCGGCTCCGGACTCCTTGCCGAGCCCGGTCGACCAGATGGAGTTCGTGGCGTCCGCGATCGTGACGGTGCACCCGCGCTGCACGCAGGCCCGGACGTTGTCCGGGCCGCAGGTGCCGCCGAACCGGTCGAGCAGGTTGTAGCGATCGCCCGTGCCCGCGAACGTGCGCAGGATGCCCCCGGGGATGGCGGCGTTCGCGGTGATGTAGAAGAACGGCTGGCCCGCGCAACCCTCCAGCTCGAAGGCGCGCGCGCCGTACCAGTTCGTCACCTTCTTCGTGGTCGCGTCGAGCTCGCCCGGATCGCTGAAGCGGAGCACCCACAGCTGGCCGGCGGCGTCTCCGAAGGTGGCCGTGTCGAAGTAGCCGTCGTTGGGCGAGGACTCCAGACGGCGGGCGCTCTTGCCCCACACGATCATGGCGGCCGTGGCCGGCACCGGCGCGCGGAGCTTCCAGCGCGGATCGTCCGTCGCGGGGGCGGGGCTCTCCTGCTGGGTGGGGAGGCTGAAGTCGAAGAGCTCGTCGCCCGTCCAGACGTCCACCATGTGCACGCCGCGGCCGCGGACGAACTGGGGATCGAAGCCGCCAGAGAGGAGCGCCACCCAGCGCTCGTGATACGGGACGGCGGTGGACGTCCCCGTCGTCGCGCCCGGGACGGACATGGTCAGCGTCGACTGCGGCAGGGTCCCGAACAGCGCGTTCGAGGTCGAGTCGGACTTGATGCGCACGGGGCCGATGGGCGGCCCGACGGGCAGAAAGTCCGCGTACGTCGCGCCGAACGAGAGCGACTCCTTGTCGGTGGGCTGGGGGTAGATCCAGAGGAATTTCGGCGCCTGGTGACCGGTCTCCGACGGCAGCTTGGTCGCGTCCGTCAGGTCGAGGCCGAAGTAGTGCGTCCCGCCGCGCCGCTCGGCGACCACGGCGACCGTGTGGAACTCCGCCTTGCCCTTCTTGCCGTCCTTGAGGGCCGAGGCGGAGCCGAGGGCGTTCTCCGTGCCGTCCACCCAGACGTCGCGCACCATGGGCGAGCCGTCCACGAACAGCTGGTGCCCCTGGAGCAGGAGCCCGACCTTCGGCAGCATGTCCGGCGGGAGGAGCGCCCACAGCTCCGCCCCGGTGCCGCGCGTGTAGTAGCCGTTGAAGGGAGGCTTCGACTCGTCGATGCCGCTCGTGGTGGGATCGTTCAGGTTCGCGACCCACGCGCCACCGTCGAACGCGTGCAGGAGCCCGTCGTTCGCGCCCACGACCACGACCTTGCGGCGGTTCTTGTACGTGTCGCTCTTCGCGTAGCCCGCGTAGGCGTCCTCCGTGCTGGAGAGATCCGGGACGGGCGTTCCCCAGAGCGAGGTGAGGCACTGGTTGTGGAGGCCGTTCGGGCACAGGATGCCGTCGGGCGGGAGGGGCGGATCCACGACCACGGGCGCGGAGTGGAAGATGTCGCCGAGCATGAGGAAGCGATTCGGCAGCGTGTCCTGCCCGGCGTCGTCGGCGGCCTTCGGCCAGAGCCCCTGCTCGGGCTTCGCCTCGTTCTCGTTGAAGACGTCCGCACCCAGCACGTAGCGGATGAGCGTCTTCGCGCAGAAGAGGCGCGACGCGGAGACGGCGTTCGCGGTGAGGGCGTCGCCGGCCGCGCCGAGCTTCAGGGCGAGCTGGGTGCAGACGCCGCCCTCGAGCGCGAGGTAGGGCAGGAGCTTCGTCGCGACGATGTCGTTGGGCTCGAGGCGGAACACCGTGTCGTAGGCGTCGATCTTGCCGTCGGGCCCGGCGCCGGTCGGGCCGGCGTCGTCCACGACGGTGTAGACGCGACGGTCCGTCAGCCAGCTCGGCGCCCGCATCGCCTTCTGGGCGTCCCAGTACTCGGCGGCGGCCGCCGTGCCCGCGACGGCGCACGTCCCGCCCTTGTCCACGCACGCCGAGGCCTGGTAGCAGGGCGCCGCGTCCGGCGGGTCGTTCTTGCGGAAGGCGCCCGTGCCGTCCTCCTGGATGAAGTCGCCGTCCCTGTCCTTGAGGAAGACGCTCAGGCACTTGCCGTCGCAGTCGAGGTCTCCCGCGCCGGTCCCGTCCGCCGTCTCCTGGCAGGCGTTGATGAACTCGCTGTAGAGCTCGTAGCGGAGGAGGTGGCCCTGCCAGAGCCGATCGCTGGGTGCGCCGGGCTCGAAGCGCGGCACGATCACCGACTGGCCCGAGGTCGTCTGCAGGGTGGAGACCGTCGCCACGCTGAACGACGTGGAGCGCTCGCTGATGGTGAGGAACATGTTCTCGAGCGCCTGCTTCAGCGTCGGGGCGTCGTTCGCCGCCTCGTAGGCGCCACCGCCCATCCTCGCGACGGACTGGAGCATGGTCGCGCCGTCGTTGATGGCGCCGAGCCCGAGCGTGTACACGTCGAGGACCTGCTTGCCGCCCATGGCGGCGCAGTCCTCGGTGCTCTCGTTGTTCCGCCGGAGATCGAAGTTGTGCAGGTACCACGCGACGCGGATCGGGTTGTTGAGCCAGTCCTTCTCGGTGGGGAACTTGGCGCAGTCGGTACAGAGCGAGGTGGGGATCCCGGTCGCGCCGGTGGTGTCCGGGACGACGCCGGTCGTCGTCGCGCCGGCGTACTGGGTCTCGGCTGCGGTCGCGTCGACGCTCCCCGCTGGCAGCGCGTTGCCCTCGGTCGAGGAGGGCGCGCGGTCCAGCATGACGATGATGGAGCTCGCCTGGCACGCGTAGCAGATCGACTGCTGGTTCGTGGACGCGCCGCTCCCGGTGGTCCCGGTGTTGGCGTTCCAGGTCGTGCCGAGGTCGAACCAGGGCAGCTCGGGCGTGTGGTAGTACTGCCCGAGGTCGAGCAGCGCGCGCGCGAGCGGGGCGCCCTTGTTGAAGTGGAACGAGTTGATCTCGTTGATGTAGGTGCTGCGCGAGGCCGTCCAGTTCGAGTCCGGCTGATCGCAGGTCGGCGCGAGCGACATCCACTCGCCGGAGGTGTGGTCCGCGCCGGTGTCGCCGAAGTGCGCGAGGCCCATGCGCACGTTCGCCTTGTCCTTCACCACGTCCTTGATGATCTTGCGCGCCACGACGAACTTGGGCGGGTAGAAGTTGAGCCAGTTCCCCAGGAAATAGATCGACGGATAGGTGACGTTCGCGACGCCGTCCACCGTGGTCCGGAACTGCCTCCCGTCCAGGAAGAAGCCGCGCGTTCGCAGGCACGACGCGCAGATGCTCGCCTTGGACACCGCGCCCTGATCCGCGTTGCCGTAGGTGTTGCTGCAGAAGTTGTCGACGGCGAGGATGGTGCCGCTCTTGCGCGCCGCCGGGTTGACGCTCTGGGCGGTCCAGCCGTCGCTCGCGTTGAACGGCAGCCCGGCCGGAGTCTCGACGACGGTGTCGTGGTAGACGAGGTCCTTGTCGAAGAAGTTCGTCCGGGCCCCGCACGCGACCGTGTCGCCGTTGCTCCCGCAGTAGAAGTCGGGGTCGTAGCCGCCCGGATGGCTCGTGTCGAAGGCTGGGACGGTGGCGTTGACTCCCTGGGAATAGTAGGGGCACGCCTTCCCCTCGGCGGCGTAGTCGATGGACGCGCTGTAGGTGCCGGCGGCACCCGCGGTGGCGACCTGGCCGCAGGGGGACTGGAACGAGCGCTCTCGCAGCCACTTGAGGAGAGAGCCGTCGCCCAGGTAGGCCGCAGACACGGGATCGTCCCCGCACCCCATCACCGGGCAGCCCGCCATCAGGTCGCAGTCCGCGTCGAAGGGCCTCAGCGTGGGGATCGCGTCGAGCGGGTTCTCGAGAGGTGGACGCGTCCCGGGGTACGACGAGGGGCCGTTCGGCGGCAGGCGCCGCATCGAGGTCGGGTTGCCGAGCAGGATGAAGATGTTCGGGACGCCGCCCGCGCTCGTGAAGAAGGTCGCGTCCTCCGGGTCGGCGCCGTTGAGGAGCGTGTCCGTGTAGCTCGTCGCGACGAGCCCACGAGCGGCCGCGGGGGTGAAGCAGGTCTCGGCCGGCGCGTCCGCGGCGGGGAGCAGGAGGGCGGCCGCCGCCGCGGCTGCGGCGAATCGAAGCGCGTTTCGTCGTGAGGAGAGCATGCGCGGAGCCTCGAGCTAGAACAGGGCGAACCGCATCGCGAACTCGACCTCGAGCTCGCGGTTCTGCGCGTCGGTGCACCGGGCCACGACGCGGTAGGCGCGGCCGGAGGTGAGCGCGTCTGGCGACGCGGTGCGGTTCGTGAGGTCCACGACGGGCGTGGGTGCGCCGTCGCTGACCGCCTTCTCGACGGCGAGCACCACCTCGTTCACCTTCATGGCCTCGGTGGACCCGTAGTGCGCGGGCGCCTGGAGCTTGCCGATCCCCGAGATCTCGAGGGGCGTGGTGAGCAGATCGTCGCTCGAGAGGTACCGGGGCCCGTAGCGCGCGATCTCGGCCCAGATCTTCGCCCGGGCCGCCTGCGCGCAGGCCGTGAGCTGATCCACGCGGGACATGGCCGAGGCGTTCCGGCGCTCCTGCGAGGACAGGAGGACGGCGGCGGCGCCGATGACGGAGAGCACCGCGAGCATGATGAGCGCGATGACGAGGGTGCTGCCGCGGGGTGCCGCGCGAGGTCTCATGGAGGCGTTCCTAGAAGAACACCATGCCCTGCGAGAGCATGTTGGGGAGGGCGATGGTGGCCTCGAACGCGACGCGCTCGTACCCGTCCTGCACGCCAACGGCGCCCGCCCAGCTCGGCACCGCGGACTGGTTGAGCCGCAGGATGGGGGCGGTGCCCCTTTCGTTCGGATCGGGCTCCGGCGAGCGCGCGACGAGCGCGATGCGCACCGCGCGGATGTTGGCCTGATGGTCCGTCAGGCGCGCCGGATCCGGGGGGTTCATGAGGTACCGGTACCAGCTCGTCGGTGAGTAGAGGCTCTCGTCGGGCGCCGGCGCCGCGCCGGGGAACTGCAGGGTCGTGAGCGCGTTCGAGCTGGAGGCCGACCCGGGCGCGCCTGCGGTGAGCGTGATCGCGGTGCCCGAGGTCGCGCCGACGACGGAGCCGTTCGCGAGCACGTACGCGACCTGGATCGACTCGATGCCCTCCGCGACGAACTCCTCGTCCGCCTCGTCGACGGCGGTGCTCCCGGCCGAGTCCACGCCGCGATCGAGGACCAGGAACGGATCGGTCTGCGTGCCGACGGTCACCGGGCGAACGTGCAGGCGGTAGCGGTCGATCTCGAAGACCCGCGCCGTGCCGGTCTCGAAGCAGTCGTCGGTGGCCGCGTCCTGGCGCTTGAAGGGATCGCCGCTGACCGCCGCCTCGAGCGGGACCGCGACGGCACCGCCACCGGCGGGCGCAGGCGTGGTCGTGCTCACCGTGAAGTAAGCGTACTGGCTCGCCCCTTCGCAGACCGCCTGCAGGATCCGGCCCTTGCGGAAGACGTCGCCGTCGCGGGCCTGGATGTTCGCCACCGCGGTCGTGACGCCCGAGGTCGTGAGCGTCCAGGCGTGTCCCGCCGCCGTCCCCACCCCGGTGGGCGGGATCCAGTAGGAGGGATTTCGCGCGTAGAAGACGAGCTCGTCCGAGTCGTCGGTCCGGTCCCGCTTGCACGCGCCGGAGACCTGCAGCAGGGCGGGGCACGGGCCGGAGGTGTACCGGTCGAGGTCCAGCGCGAGGGACGGCGCCATTCCGTAGCCGGCGAGGGGCAGCTTCTGCTCCAGGAACAGGAGCGCGCTCCGCGCTGACGACTGTGCCGCGCGGACGCGGTGCCCGTCGGTGTAGGCCTGCTGCTGCGCCTGCACGACGGCCACGATCCCGACGAGCACGATGGCGGACACCGCCATCGCGATGAGGAGCTCGACCAGCGTGACGCCGCGTGGGGAGGGGCGGGAGCGCATGGAGGTCATCGGTACGCCGCGGCGTAGGAGAGGGCGAGCCCAGCGTTCGAGCGCTGCGAGAGGACCACCACCTCGCGCGGAGTGCCGTTCCCGCGCTCGTGGTAGATGACCGACACGGCGATCACCTTGCTCGCGGAGGCGCCGCTCGCGGTGCCTTCAGCCGAGTAGTTCCAGACGGTCCAGCGTCGGCGATACAGCGGCTTGCCTGGGTCGAGCGGATCCGACTCCAGTGCGGCGTCGAGGCGAGCGCCCGGGACCGTGTTGGTGGAGTCGTCCCACGTATGCACGTTGCTCCCGCCGGTGCCGGCCTCGAGCAGCCGCCCGAACCCCGCCGGCGGCGTCGCGGTGGCGGCGGGTCCGGAGAGTCGGCTCTGCGAGTCGTCGAACGGCAGCGCCTCCAGCGCGCCGGCGAGCTCGGTCGCGAGCTGCGACGCGGTCGTCTGCACCCGCGCGCCCTGGTTGGAGGTGATCCCCATGATCTGCATCTGCATCATCCCGAGCAGCCCGATGGTCAGGACGACGAGCGCGATCATCACCTCGAGGAGCGTGAACCCAGCCTCGCGCCGCGGCGGCGGACGGCGCTCGTTTGCGCGGCTCTGCATGGAGGCGGCTCCTAGTTCAGGGCGAAGGTGCGGACGATGCCGGCGGGGAACGCGACGACCATGCCTCGCCGGTCGGCCGCGGGGGAGTCGGTCTCGGTCGTGAGCGCGAAGGCGTAGCCCGGCTTCCCGGACGCACCCTCGGCGGACACGCTCCCGTCGCGAGCGAAGCGGAAGGCGAAGCGCCTCTTGCTGGAGACGGTCGCGGTCAGGTCCGCATCGAACAGGGGGATGGCCGCGAACGGAGCGGGCGGCGCGCCCGTGGCGCTCGGGTCGAGGCGAACGCCGGCCGGCATCGCGACCTCGTCGACGTACTCCGCGTTCGTGGCGGAGCTCGCCGCAGAGAACGCGGCGAGCGTCCAGGAGGCGTTCGGGTCGCGCAGGATGAAGTAGCGCGTGCAGGTGGCGCGGGCGAGCGCACCGCAAGCCGCCGGATCCGTGCCGTCGACGAGGACCAGGAGGTAGTCCTTCTGGTCCGAGATGGCCTGCGCCTTGAGCCCCGAGAGCTTCATGGCGAGCTCGAACGTCGCGCTGCCCAGGTTCGCGTTCCGCTGGGCCATCCGGTACACGACCATCCCCATGGCGGCGAGGATCCCCACGATGGCGACGACCACCATCAGCTCGATGAGCGTGAACCCGCGGCTCCGGCGCATGGGTTCACGCCAAGCAAGCCGCGGGCCCACGACTGGGCGGTCGATTCCTGGAGATTCCTAGAAACGCCGGGTCGTTGCACGAAGCGAAAGGTGCCGATGGCCGGCGGCGACGCTACTCGTTGCAGCGGTCGCTAAAGTTTGCATGTGGGCGTGGCGCCGACCTGCGGCGCGCCAGGTCCGCGGCGAAGCCGACGTACCTCCGCGTACTACCGCGAGATCATCGGAAGTCGCGCCGCGCGAACGACGCGGAGGCGAGCGCCAGCGCGCACGCGACGTACAGCGCGGCGTAGGCGAGCGGCCAGGCGACGCGGGCCGCGGGGATGGCGGTCTGGTAGACGACCTGGATCTTGAAGTCGAGCGCGCCGAGATTCGGGATGACGTACGCGACCCACCGGACGAGCTGCCGCTCCTTGTAGAAGACGAACACGTCGCGGGAGAAGTGGCCGGCGAGCGCGAGCGCGAGCGTGAAGATCGCGGCGAGCGTCGCATTGGTCATGCTCGAGAAGACGGTCGCGATCGCGGCCACGATGGCGAGCTGGGCAGCGATGCCGACGAAGGCGGCGACGAGCGGGGTCTTCGAGAGGAAGGCGAGCCCGCCCGTGTAGACCGCGAGCACGCCCCCGCTCGCGAGGGCCATGACGAGCAGGTTGAGCCACAGGGTCAGGACGAGCCCCGCGTACCGGCCGAGCAGGTACTGCCACCGCCCGACGGGCTTCGCGACGATGGGGTAGATCGTGCGCCGCTGCACGTCCCCCGCGACCAGCCCCGCGCCGAGGAACACGGCGATGAGCGTGCCGAACAGCTGCGCCGAGGTGAGCGCGAGGTCGGAGATGATGCGGTGCTGCTCGCCGTAGGTGAGCTCGGAGAGCGTGATCGAGGCCGCGATGAGCAGCAGCGCGAACACGAGCAGGTTGACCGCGAGCTTCTGCCGCAGCGCCTCGCGGAGCGTCACCCACGCGAGGAGGAGGACCTTGGTCATCGTGCGTCCTTGTACGGCACGGGGCGGCGCAGCCGGCCCGGCTCGGCGGGCTCGACCCGGACGTCGCGCCCCGTGGAGTGAACGGCGCCGTCGCGCCACACGTACGCGCCGCCGAACGGCTCCTCCGGGACGCGCTCCAGTAAGCCCGCAGCGAGGAGGTCCTCGAGGCGCGCCGGGTCGTGACCGCGAGCGGCCCGGAAGCGCTCCACGGCTGCGTCCAGGATCGCGAACCCGTGCTGCAGGCGGGCGGAGCGGTACTGCTCCTCGAGGCCCGCGCGCAGCCCCTCGTCCGTCGCCGACGCGAGCATCTCCTCGATGAAGCGCACTGCGTGCTCCGGAGCGCCGCTCTTCACGTTGAGGGCGAGGGCGAGGGCGGAGATCCGGGTCGAGGCGCCGGGGGTCCGGGCCGCGATCTCCGCCCAGCGCGCCGCCGAGGCGTAGTCGCCGCGGTAATAGAAGTCGTTGAAGGCGATGTAGAACGGGTACGACCACCAGCCCGGACCGCGCTGCATACCCTTCTTCAGGATCGCGTCGGACTCCTCGAGCCGCAGCGCGGAGGAGAGGGCGAGGCCGCCGGTCTGGTACGCGTACCCGTGGCCCGGGTCGAGGTCGGTGACGAGATCGACGAGCGGGAAGACCTGCTCGAAGGAGCCGCGTCGCAGCGCCTGATCGCCCAGGTACTGGACCGTCTGGAGCCACCAGTAGTTGGCGACGCTGAGCTGCACGGCCGGGGAGAGCGCCCGCAGCGGCCGGCTCGCGGGCAGGTACCGGATGTCGAAGCGCTGCGCCTCCTGCATCCGGAACACCTGCGTCGCGGCGCGCGACAGCGCGAACGCGAGCACGACGAGGAGGGCGGCCGGGACGAGCACGGAGGCGTGGAGGCGCTTCATCGGGGCACCGAACGAAGAGCGGCACCGCCCGGTGTCGGGCGGTGCCGCGCAGAATACCTCGCGGCCCGTCCGGCCGCGAAGACGAGGCCTAGAAGAAGGACTCGCCCGAAAGAGTCGTCACCTGGCCCGGGGCATCCGTGCCGAACGCGAAGACCTTGCCACCCGTGTGGCCGCTCACATCGACAGCGGAGGCGCAGGGTGCGTCGGGAGCCTTCACGCCCTCGGTCCCGTTCGCCCGGATCTGCGGCTGCCACAGCGCGTCGCCGGCGTACTGGCCGTCCGCGTCGATATCCGTCCAGCCGCAGACCGAGACCGCGACGTTTCCAGCCTGGTTCGCGGCGTACTGACCGTAGGTCGAGCCCTGCACCACCCAGTCCAACCCGCCAGCGGCAGTGTAATCACCGGTCTGCCAGACGATCTTCGTCGCAGAAGGCGTGCCGCTCGGCGTGACCCCGAGGTTCTTGTACACGCCGCCCTCGCGCTGCCGCCCCGCCTCCTGCGCCTTGAAGATCGCCTCGATGTTCATCTTGCGCTCGCTCGCCTTCGAGCGGAGCTGGTAGCGCAGGAAGTTCGGGATGGCGATGGCGGCGAGGATGCCGATGATCGCGACGACGATCATGAGCTCGATGAGGGTGAAGCCCTTCGTCTTCTTCATGTGACCTCCTGGATGAGCCGGGCGACCAGGTGGACGCGCCGACGCTGCTGTGGGACGCCGCGTGTCGACAGCCGGCGCCCGGTTCTCATGCGGCAGCCCTCTGCGAGCGGGATGCCAGGGGCCACGGCCTCTCCAACCCCTCCGAAACACGAGGACGGCCTCCGGCGTCCCCTGCCGCGTTCGGTCGGTCCGGGTCGGAACAGGTGACGATTCTCGTCAGCCGTTCCGACCGCCCGCGCTTTGACAGCGTGCCGGGTGCGTCTGAAGATGCGCTCGAATGATCCTGCGGACCCAGGGCCTGTCGAAGACGTTCGAGGTCGGCTTCAGGCGAAGGAAGGTGCGGGCGGTCGAGGATGTCAGCCTCGAGGTGCACGAGGGCGAGATCTTCGGCTTCGTGGGGCCGAACGGCGCGGGCAAGACGACCACCATCAAGATGCTGATGGGGCTCATCTACCCGACCGCGGGCGAGGCCTCCATCTTCGACGCGCCGATCCCCAGCAACGCCTCGAAGAAGCGGATCGGCTATCTCCCCGAGCACCCCGCGTACCACGAGTTCCTGACCGGCCGCGAGGCGCTCCGGCTGTTCGCGGCGCTCTCGGAGGTGCCGCGCCCGCTGGCGCCCCGCCGGTGCGACGAGCTGCTCGAGCTCGTGGGGCTCTCGAGCGCCGCCGACCGGCAGATCCGGAAGTACTCGAAGGGCATGCAGCAGCGGCTCGGGATCGCGCAGGCGCTGGTCGCCGATCCAGCGCTCGTCATCCTGGACGAGCCGATGAGCGGGCTCGACCCCGTGGGGCGCAAGGAGGTCCGCGACCTGATCCTCGAGCTGAAGCGGGCGGGCAAGACGGTCTTCTTCTCGACGCACATCCTGCCCGACGTGGAGGCCCTCTGCGATCGGGTCGGCGTGATCATGCGGGGCCGTTTGCGCGACGTGGGCCGCATCGGCGAGCTGCTCTCGCCGCGCGTCCGGAGCGTCGAGCTGACGGTCGAGCTCTGCGGCGGGTCCGAGCACCTCTCGCGAGGGCGCATCGTCGCGTGCGACGGGCCGCGGGTCACCGTCGCGTTCGACGACGAGCAGGCCGCGGACGCCGCGGTGCGCGGCCTCGTCGGCTCCGGCAGCAGGCTCGTCTCGCTCACCCGCCACCGCGAGACGCTCGAGGACTTCTTCCTCCGCAGGCTCGGTGAGTCCTCCGAGGCGCGCCCGGAGAGCGGCGCGGCGCGCGCCGTCGCATGAGCTGGAATCCTTCGAGGCTGCGGGGCGCCGCGCCGGGGCTCGCGGCGCTCGTCGCGATCCTCCTCCTCGCCGCGTGGGCGCGCGTCGCGAACTTCCCCGCCGTGCTCGGGCGGGGAGAGCTCGCGCCGCAGATCGACGGCGACTCCTCGTACCACCTCCACCGCGTGCTCGAGACGGTGAAGCGCTTCCCGCGCGTCCCGCACTTCGATCCGCTCATGAACTGGCCGGAGGGTGGCTTCTGCCCCTGGGCGGACGGGTTCGACCTCTCCGCGGCCGCGTTCGCGCTCGCGGCGGGAGGAGCGGACCCTGCTCGGACCCGGGTCGCCGTCGCGCTCTGGCCCGTGCTCCTGGGGCTCCTCACCGTGTGGGCCACGGTGCGGCTCGCCAGGCGCGTCGCGCCCGGCCCTTCGTGGAAGAGCGCCGCGCTCGCCGCGGGCGTCGCCGCGGCGCTGCTTCCGGAGGCGGTCGTGCACTCGCGCCTGGGGCGCATCGACCACCACGTCGTGGAGGCCCTCGCGATGACGCTCCTCGCGACGTGGGCGCTCGCGCGCGTGCCCGTTCGCCGGGGCGTCGTGCCGCCGGCCCGCGCCTGGTTCGAGCTCGAGGGCGCGATCGTGGCGGCGCTGGCCGTCTGGGTGTTCAGCGGCTCCCCGATCTACGTCGCCCTCGCGACGCTGCCGCTCGCGTGGGCCGCCAGGAAGGACGGCGGGATCGTCGGCTCGGGCGGTCCCGCCCTCCTGGCGGCCGGCGCGCTCTCCGCGCTGCTCTCGATCCCCGCCGTCCTGGACCACGGTCACCTCGTCAGCTTCAAGTTCCCGTCGCTCCTCCAGCCCGCGCTCCTCGGCGCCGCCGGCCTCGGGCTCTGCGCGTGGGCGTGGATCGCGGCTGCCGAGCCCGGACGGCGGCGAGCCCGCCTCGTCGCCGCCGCCGCGGCCCTCGGGTCCGCCGTCGCCGTCGTCGTCGCGTTCCAGCGAGGCGCGCTCCTCGAGGTGGCGAGCGGGGTCCAGGGTTGGCTGTTCCGGCGGGACCCGTGGCTCGCCACGGTCGCCGAGTTCAAGCCGCTCTTCGGGCGCCTGCCGACGGACGAGACGCGCTGGATGCAGTCGTACTGGTCGCTCGGGTGGGCCGGGTTCTTCCTGCCGCTGGCGTCGCTCGTGGTGGCGGTGCGCCTCGGAAAGCGCCCGCGCATCGCGGCGCTGCTGTACTTCACCGCCGCGCTCGCGGCGCTCTCGCTCCTCCAGACCCGCTTCAGCCGCGTCGCGGTGCCGTTCGTCGCGGTCACGACGGGGCTCGCGGTGACGGCGACGTGCCGACAGCTCGGCCGGCGCTGGCCGTGGCTGCGCGCGAGCGCAGTTCCTTCCTTGCTGCTGCTCGTCTTCTTCGTCGCGGATCCACCCACCCGGCTCCTCGTCCAGCTCGCGCCGCGCGTGAAGCCCGAGCCCATCCTCGAGGCCGCGTTCAACCTCCGCGATCTGCCGCTCTCCTCGCCGGACCGTGGAGTCCTGTCCAACTGGACCTTCGGCCACCAGCTCGAGGTCCAGGCGGACGTGCCCGTCGTCGTGAACGGCTTCGGGTCGTATTTGGACGAGCGAGCCTTCTGGAACGCGGTGGACATCTTCAAGGGAACCCCGGGCGACCTCGACGCGTACATGGTGAGGAACCGCATCGGCGCCGTCGTGGCGGGCGCCGCCACCGCCGGAAGCGAGATCTCCGGCGCCGGTGACGCGAACGCGTTCGCGCGGGGGGCGCTGAACGCGAGCTACATGAGGTCAGCCCCGCTGTCGCCGCTGCTCATCGCGGGCTCGGCCGTGCCGGGCTGGGACGTGCCGCACCTGCCGCACCTCATGCCGCGCTACGCCTCCTCCGCCATCGTGAACGGCATCGCCTTCCCGCTGCCCTTCCTCTGGACGTACGAGCGCGTCCGTGGCGCAGCCGTCAGCGGTACGGCCGCCGCCGGGGCGCGCGTCATCGCGGAGCTCCGCTTCACCGAGAACCGCCGCGCCCACACCTACAAGGCCTGGACGGACGCCGGGCGTGACGGAGCGTGGACCCTCGTGCTGCCCTTCCCGAGCGGCATGCTGCGGCCCGGCCTCCGGTCCGAGGCGCGGTGGACCGTCTCCTCGAACGGCGGCCGGCCCGTCGAGTTCGAGCTCCCCGAGGACGCGGTCCGGACCGGCGCGACCATCGCGCTCGGCGACCTGCCACGGACATGAGCCGAAGGGTCGAGCATCGCCGCGGGAGGCGCGGATGAGCGGGCCGGTGGACGCCCTCGTCGCGGCGTGGTTCACGCTCGTCGGGGCGCTCTTCGGGAGCTTCCTGAACGTCGTCATCGCGCGGGTCCCGGCGGGCCTCTCCGTCGTCCGGCCCCGATCGCGGTGCCCGCGGTGCGGGGAGCCCATCGCCTGGTACGACAACGTCCCGGTCGTCTCCTGGCTCCTGCTGCGCGGCCGCTGCCGCAGGTGCGCGCTGCCGATCTCGATCCGGTACCCGCTCGTCGAGCTCCTCGGCGCCGCCGCGGGCTACCTGGCCTGGCGCCGGCATGGGATCGCGCCGGCGGCGGGCGCGGAGCTCGCGCTCGTCCTCGCGCTCGTCGCGCTCGCCTTCATCGACCTCGACACCTGGCTCCTGCCGCACGTCATCACCTGGCCGCTCCTCGGCGCCGGAATCGTCGCCTCCGCGCTCGGCTGGAGCGCCGCGCCGTCGCTGGCGTCGTCGCTCTGGGGCGCGGGCGTCGGCTGGGGCGCGTTCGCGGCGCTCTCGTGGGGTGGGGAGAAGATCCTGAAGAAGGAGGCGCTCGGGTTCGGCGACGTCTGGCTCCTCGGCGGGCTGGGCGCGTGGCTCGGGCTCGGGGCGCTTCTGCCGGTGGTGCTCCTCGCGTCCGTCCAGGGGAGCGCCGTCGGGATAGCGCTCGTGCTGCTCGGCAAGGGCGAGACCGGGGAGCGGCCGCCGCGTGCGGGCACCGAGGCTGCTCCGGCCGAGGGCCCTGCCGCGTCCGCTCCCGCCGAGATCGAGGTGCCCGCTGGCGAGACGGCGGCAAGGCTCGAGACGCCGCCGGCCGATGCCGCGCCGGAGACGTCCGGAGGGCCGACGGAGGACACCCCCGCGCCGCCGGAGCACCCGGCCGCCGACGAGGACTGGGTCCCTCCGAAGAACGCGGTCCCGTTCGGCCCCTTCCTCGCGCTCGGGGCGATCGAGTGGCTCTACGGGGCGGAGCTCCTCGCGCGCGCGTTCCCCGCCCTCGGCGCGTTCCGCTGAGCATGCGTCCGGGAGTCCGCCCCGTCCTCCTGCTCGATCTCGCCGCGGCGGGCGCGGCCGTGGCCGCGGTAGTCCTCGCCGCGGGGCTCCCGCTCGCCGCCCGCGGTGCGCTCACGCCCAGGGCGCTCGCGCTCGTCGTCGTCGCGGGCGCCTGCGCCGGCGTCGCGCTCGGGGCGGCGCTCCTGTTCCGTGCCGTCGCGCGCCCCGTGGACCGCCTCCTCGAGGCGGCGGAGCGGCTCGGGGCGGGTGCGCACGCGGAGGCGCTGCCGCTGCTCGCCCCCACCGGCGAGCCCGCCGCGCCTGCCG
>NZ_JALCZC010000045.1:0-32857 GCF_022690805.1 Anaeromyxobacter sp. SG66 | reverse complement strand
CGGGCGCGGGTGGCGACGAGCGCCGCCACGTAGAACGCCACGACGCCGGCGAGCCCCGGCGAGCCGACGCCGACCACCGCGAGCCGGGGCGCCGCGGCTGCGTCCGAGACGGCGAGGAGCGCGGTCGCCAGCGGGCGCGCCGCGACGAGGGCGAGCGCTCCGAGCGCGGGGGCGGCCGCCGCGCCGACCGCAGCGATCGTGGCCGCGATCGTGAGCGCCGAGCCGATGGGCACGGCGGCGACGTTGGCGAGGAGCCCGAGCACGGGGAGCTGGCGGAAGTGAAAGGCGAGCACCGGCGCGGCGGCGAGCGACGCGGCGACGCTCGCGCAGGCCCCCGCGACGACGGGCTCGAGGAGGCGCGCCCGCCAGGTGCCGGCGCGCGGCCGCTCGAGCGGGAGCGCGCGGCGGAGAGGCCCGGCCCAGGCGACGAGGCCTGCGACCGCCGCGAACGAGAGCTGCAGCGAGACGTCGAGCGCTCCGCCCGGATCCGCGGCGAGGAGCGCGATCGCGGCGAGCGCGAGGGTGTTCGCGCCGCCGGGCTCGCGGTGGAGCGCGGTGCCGGCGAGGATCACCGTCGCCGCGACCGCGGCGCGCAGCACGGGCGGGCCGGCCCCGGTGGCGATCGCGTAGACGAGCGCGACCGGGAGGGCGATCGCGGCGGCGATCCTGCGCGGGTCGGCCCGCGCGGCGAGCGCGTCCGCGCGCAGGAGGAGAGCGCGCAGCAGCCGCTCGAGCCCGAACGCGACCACCACGAGGTGCATGCCCGAGACGGCCAGGACGTGGGCGAGCCCGCTCCGGGCGAACGAGGTGCTCGTCTCCGGATCGATCCCGCCCCGATCCCCCGCGCCGATGGCGCGCACGACCCCGGCCTCGCGGACCGGCAGCGCACGCGTCGCCTCCTCCGCGAGCCGCTCGCGGCCGCGCTCGAGCCAGCTCGGCGCGCGCGCGGGACGGGTCCGGATCGCCGGGCCGGTCGCGAGCGCCTGGTGCGCGATGCCGCTCGCCGCGAGCCGCGCGCGCACGTCGCGCCCGCCGGGGTTGCGGGCCTCGGGGGGAACCCGGAGCACCGCCCGCAGCCGCACCTCGTCGCCCAGGCCGAGCGGCCAGGGCGCCTGCGCGGCGAGCACCTCCAGCGGGCGGCCCTCCGGGGCGCGGAGCCGGAAGCGGACGCGGTCGCCGAGGGACTCCGGAACCGAGACGATCCGGCCCTCGAGCGGCGCCGGCCGCGGCGGACCCGAGGAGAGGCCCCGATCGCCTCGGGAGTCGCGAGCACGCGCCGTTCCCTCTCCGGCGGCCGTGAGCGCACGCTCGGCTGCCCACCAGCCGGCCACGGCGAAGGCCGCGGGCGCGAGCGGCGGGGACGCCCCGAGGAGCAGGAGTGGGGCAGAGGCGGCCGGGAGGCGAGCGCCGTGGAGGCCGAGGGCCACTCCGGCGACGAGGCCGAGCGCCGGCGCGACGAGGGGATCCCGGCGGGTCAACGGACCCCTCGGGACCCCCAAACGGGAGGCACGCGAAGAAATCCGATTTCCGTAGTGTTATTGAGCGGAACGGGAGCTTGTGATAGCCTCCCGCGATCAAGCTCCCGCCCTGGCCTCGACCGTTCCGGTCGGCTCCCGGGAAGACTCAGGGAGCGGAGGAAGGAATGCCCGCAACGCAGGCTACTCAGATGGCCCCGAATTTCAAGGTCGGGGACAAGGCGGTTTATCCCGGCCAGGGGGTCGGCGAGGTCATGGGAATCGAGCACAAGGAGGTCGCCGGCCAGCGCCAGTCCTTCTACGTGCTCCGGATCCTCGAGAACGGGATGAAGATCATGATCCCCATGAACAAGGTCGGCTCCGTCGGCCTGCGCGAGATCATCGGGGAGAAGGACGTCCGACGCGTCTACACCATCCTCCGGGAGAAGGAGGTCTCGGTCGACTCGACGACCTGGAACCGCCGCTACCGGGAGTACATGGACAAGATCAAGACGGGCAGCGTCTTCGAGATCGCCGAGGTCCTGCGCGACCTGTACCTCCTCCGCTCCGACAAGGACCTCTCGTTCGGCGAGCGGAAGATGCTCGACACGGCGCGCTCGCTGCTCATCAAGGAGCTCGCGATCGCGAAGGAGTGCGGCGAGGACGACGTCGAGCAGGACCTGAAGAAGATCTTCAACTGTTGACCGGCTGCCCGGGCGCGAAGGCGCCCGGGCGCATCCCACCCGACCGCCGCACGGACGCTCGTCCGCGCGGCGGTTGCGTATCGGCGCGCTCGTGCGCGCGGGTGGGTGAGCGGCGGTCACGGTGGTCACGGCTGTAGCAGGTGCGGTGCCAGCCCGCGTCGCGGGCGAGGAGATCCGGATGATCCGCGGCGAGCGGGTGGCGGCGATCCTGGCGGCAGGCGGCTCCGGCGTGCGCGCCGGGGTCCGAAAGCAGTGGCTCGAGGTCGGGGGCGAGACGGTCCTGCGGCGCGCGGCGCGCGTGCTCGCCGGCTGCGACGCCGTCGACGAGCTCGTGGCGGTGGTGCCCGCCGGCGAGGAGGAGCGCGGGCTCGCCGAGCTGGCAGGGCTCGGGAAGCCGGCGCGGGCTGTCGTGGGCGGCGCCGCGCGCGCCGACTCGGTGCGGAACGGCGTGCGCGCGGCGGACGGCTGCGGGATCGTGCTCGTGCACGACGCCGCCCGGCCGTTCGCGACCGCGGAGCTCGCGACGCGCGTGGCGGAGGCGGCGGCGCGCGACGGGGCGGCCCTGGCGGCCCTCCCGGTCACGGACACGGTGAAGCGGGCCGCGGCCCGCGCCGACGCCGCCGCGCCCGCGCGGGTCGAGGCGACGCTCGACCGGCGTGCGCTCTGGCTCGCGCAGACACCCCAGGGGTTCCGGCGGGCCCTGCTCCTCGAGGCGTTCGAGCGGGCGGGGGCCGCGGCGGCCGAGGCCACGGACGAGTGCGCGCTCGTCGAGGCCATGGGGGCGACCGTGACGCTCGTGCCCGGGGAGCCGGGGAACTTCAAGATCACCGGGCCCGAGGACGTCGCCCGGGCCCGGACCTTCCTCGAGGCCCCCGTGGCGATGGGGGTCGGCTACGACACCCACCGGTTCGCGGAGGGGCGCAGGCTCGTGCTCGGCGGCGTCGAGTTCGACGGGGACGGCCTCCTCGGCCACTCCGACGCGGACGTGTGCGCCCACGCCATCGGCGACGCGATCCTGGGCGCGGCCGGGCTCGGCGATCTCGGCCGCCACTTCCCCGACACCGACCCGCGCTGGAAGGGGGTCTCCTCGCTCGCGCTGCTCCGCGAGATCGCCGCGAAGGCGGCCGCCCGGGGCCTCCGGGTCGGGAACTGCGACGTGACGCTCGCGGCCCGGCGGCCCAAGATCGCGCCGCGCGCCGAGGAGATGCGCGCGCGGCTCGCCGAGGCGCTCGGCGTCGCGCCCGCGCAGGTGAACGTGAAGGCCACCACGGGCGAGGGGATGGGCTTCGTCGGGCGCGGCGAGGGGATCGCCGCGCACGCCGTCGCGCTCCTCGTCAGAGTGCGGTAGGAGAAGCGCCGATGCCCATCGTCATCTCGGACACGCTCACCGGCACGAAGCGCGAGCTCGTGTCCATCGAGCCCGGCAAGATCCGCTTCTACGCCTGCGGCCCCACCGTCTACGACTCGGCGCACGTCGGCCACGGCCGGAGCTACGTCGTGTGGGACCTCGTGGTGCGGCACCTGCGGGCCCGCGGCTACGAGGTCCGCTACGTCCGGAACTTCACCGACGTGGACGACAAGATCATCCGCCGCGCGAACGAGCGGGGCGAGGACCCGGTGAAGCTCGCGGCCCGCTACGCCGAGGAGTTCGACGAGGACATGGACGCCCTCGGCAACCTGCGCCCCGACGTGGCGCCGAAGGTCTCCGAGCACGTCCCGCAGATCGTCGCGATGATCTCGACGCTCGTGGAGAAGGGCTTCGCGTACGCGCCGGGGAACGGCGACGTGTACTACGCGGTGCGCGCGTTCCCCGACTACGGGCGGCTCGCCAAGCGGAACCTCGACGACCTCCGCTCCGGCGCGCGCGTGGAGCCCGGCGAGGCGAAGCGCGATCCACTCGACTTCGCGCTCTGGAAGGCGGCGAAGCCCGGCGAGCCGGCGTGGGACTCGCCCTGGGGCCGCGGCCGGCCGGGCTGGCACATCGAGTGCTCGGCCATGACCCTCGCCCACCTCGGCGCGCCCATCGACCTGCACGGCGGGGGCAAGGACCTCGTCTTCCCTCACCACACGAACGAGATCGCGCAGTCGGCCGCGGCGGTGGGGGACGGCCGGACGGCGGAGAGCTTCTGCCGCCACTGGATGCACCACGGGTTCGTCGAGATCGACAGCGAGAAGATGTCGAAGTCGCTCGGCAACTTCTTCACGCTGCGCGACGTGATCGCGAAGTTCGACCCGGAGGCCATCCGCCTCTTCTTCCTGGGGACGCACTACCGCAACCCGATCAACTACTCGGACGCGATCCTCTCCGAGGCCGAGCGCCGCCTGAACTACTTCTACGAGACGCTCGAGAAGGTGGACGCCCTCTCCGAGGGGATCTCGCCGGCGGGGGAGGGCGGGGCGGTGGTGGAGGCCGCGCGCCGGGCGCTCGACGACGACTTCAACGCGCCGCAGGTGCTCGCCGCGCTCGCAGAGGCGTTCACGGCGGCGAACGCGCTCGCCGATCGCAGGGGGAAGAAGAGCCCGGAGGACCGCGCCCGGCTCGCCGCGTTCGCGCGGGACGTGCGCGAGGTCGGCACGACGCTCGGGCTCGTTCAGCGCCGGCCGGCCGAGGCGCTGCGCGCCGTCCGCGCCAAGGCGGCGGCGCGCCGCGGGATCGAGCCGGCGGCCGTGGAGGCGAAGCTCGTCGCGCGCGCCGAGGCGCGCAAGGCGCGGGACTTCGCGCGCGGGGACGCCATCCGCGACGCGCTGCTCGCCGAAGGGGTCGCGATCATGGACGGGCCGCAGGGCACGACCTGGAAGGTCGAGTAGCCGCGGTCGGGCGCGGCCGGCGGACGCGCCGGGAGACCGGGCGTCCGCGGCGCGGGAGGTCACTCCTCGAGCGGCGGCTGCGGACCGGGGACGATCCCGGCGATGTCGGGGTCCTCGCCCGGCGCGACGGGACCGCGGTCCACCTTCTCGCGCTTGCGCTGCTCCTTCTTCTCGTCCTTGCGGCGCTGCTTGTCGCGGCGCGCCGCCTCCTTCTGCCGCTTGGTCGCTCCAGGGTTGAAGGCCATCTCTCCTCCGGGGCTCGAGATCGCGAAATCGTGGGGGCCCGGCCACTGCGGCCGAGCCCCCGGGAAGCGGCTCACGCCGCGCGCTGCGCCGGGCGGACGTACGCCGCCTGGGCCCGTGCCGTTTCGACAGGCGGGACGCGCGCAACGTAACCGGAACGGGTGCGCTTGTCGAGCGTCCGCGCCGCCACTCTCCGCCCGGGCGCGCAGTCCCGGACGGTGCGCCGCCAGGCGGGGAGCGGAGGCCTCGCCGCCCGCCGCGGGAGGGAGACGGCGAACGGTTCCTGATCGCGGGGCCGCGCGCCGTTACACTCCGCTGCGTGCCTTTCGACTTGAGGAGCGAGTTCAAGCCCACGGGCGATCAGCCGCGGGCCATCGAGGAGCTCACGGCCGGGCTGCGCCGCGGCGACCCGCACCAGGTCCTGCTCGGCGTCACCGGCTCGGGCAAGACCTTCACCGTCGCGAACGTGGTGGCGGAGGTGCGGCGGCCGACGCTCGTCATCGCGCACAACAAGACGCTCGCGGCCCAGCTCTACGGCGAGTTCAAGGAGCTCTTCCCCAGCGCCGCCGTCCACTACTTCGTCTCGTACTACGACTACTACCAGCCCGAGGCGTACGTCCCGTCGACCGACACGTACATCGAGAAGGACTCGTCCATCAACGACGAGATCGATCGGATGCGGCACGCGGCCACGCACGCGCTCCTCACGCGCAACGACGTGCTCATCGTCGCCTCCGTCTCCTGCATCTACGGCCTCGGCACCGCGGAGG
Source organism: Anaeromyxobacter sp. SG66 (assembly GCF_022690805.1). Classification (NCBI taxonomy): domain Bacteria; kingdom Pseudomonadati; phylum Myxococcota; class Myxococcia; order Myxococcales; family Anaeromyxobacteraceae; genus Anaeromyxobacter; species Anaeromyxobacter sp. SG66. Next base: position 26,878 of record NZ_JALCZC010000045.1, on the reverse strand, counting down.
CCTACTACGGCCTCCTGCAGCAGGTGGAGCGGGGGCAGGAGTTCCTGCGCGACCGCTTCATCCGGTCGCTCATCGACATCCAGTACGAGCGGAACGACGTCGACTTCCACCGCGGCACCTTCCGCGTGCGCGGCGACACCATCGAGGTGTTCCCGCCGTACGAGGAGGATCGCGCCATCCGGATCGAGTTCTTCGGCGACGTGGTCGAGTCGATCCACGAGTTCGATCCGCTCCGCGGCCAGACGCTGGCCGAGCTCGACAAGGCGGCGATCTTCCCGAACAGCCACTACGTGTCGGCGCCCGAGACGCGCAAGCGCGCCGTCGACGGGATCCGCGAGGAGCTGCGCGAGCGGCTCGGCGAGCTCAAGGCGGCGAACAAGCTCGTCGAGGCGCAGCGGCTCGAGCAGCGGACGATGTTCGACCTCGAGATGCTCGAGCAGATGGGGTTCTGCTCCGGCATCGAGAACTACTCGCGCTGGCTCTCGGGCCGGAAGGCGGGCGATCCGCCGCCGTGCCTCCTCGACTACTTCCCGAAGGACTTCCTCCTCGTCATCGACGAGTCGCACCAGACCGTCCCGCAGATCGGCGCCATGTACCGCGGCGACCGCTCGCGCAAGGAGACGCTGGTGGACTTCGGGTTCCGCCTGCCGTCGGCGCTCGACAACCGGCCGCTCAAGTTCGAGGAGTTCGAGGGGCTCGTGCGCCAGGGCATCTACGTCTCGGCGACGCCGGCCGAGTACGAGCTGCAGAAGGCGCAGGGCGTCGTCGTCGAGCAGATCATCCGCCCGACCGGCCTGACGGACCCGGAGGTCGAGGTCCGGCCGGTGGGGTCCCAGGTGGACGATCTCCTCGGCGAGGTGCGCAAGCGCGCGGAGGCCGGGGAGCGCGTCCTCGTCACGACGCTCACGAAGCGGATGGCGGAGGACCTCACCGAGTACTTCACCGACGTGGGCGTCCGCTGCCGCTACCTGCACTCCGACATCGAGACGCTCGAGCGCAGCGCGCTCATCCGCGACCTGCGCAAGGGCGAGTTCGACGTGCTCATCGGCATCAACCTGCTGCGCGAGGGCCTCGACATCCCCGAGGTCTCGCTCGTCGCGGTGCTGGACGCCGACAAGGAGGGCTTCCTCCGCTCGTCGGTGTCGCTCATCCAGACGATCGGGCGGGCCTCGCGGAACGTGAACGGGCGCGTGATCCTGTACGCAGACTCGATCACGGCGTCCATGAAGCAGGCGCTCGACGAGACGAACCGGCGCCGCGAGATCCAGCGCGCCTACAACCTCGAGCACGGGATCACCCCGCAGACGGTGAAGCGCAACATCACCGACCTGCAGATGGCGATCGTGGAGGCGGACTACGTCACCGTGCCGATGGCCGCCGAGGGCGCGGAGTACAAGCCGGAGCAGCTCCCGATCATCGTCGCCTCGCTCGAGGAGGAGATGAAGGAGGCGGCGAAGGCGCTCGAGTTCGAGAAGGCGGCGCAGCTCCGCGATCGCATCCTCGCGCTGAAGGACCTCCAGCTCGGGCTGCCCGCCAAGGCGAGCGGGGTGAAGGGGCTGCTCGGCTCCGGCGCCTTCGCCGGCGCGGCGGCGATGGGGAAGCTCGGCGGCGCGCGGCGCCCGCAGCAGCGGCGCCGCCGGCGCTGACCACCGGCGGGCGGGCGAGCGAGCGCGTGCCGTCGCCGCCTGGAGGAGCGCCGCCCCGCGTGGGAAGACGTGCGGCGCCTCGCGATCGGTAGGGATGGATCTCCATCTTCACGGAGGGAGATCGGACCATGGAGCGGATCGCGGCGGCGGTCGTGCTGGTGGGGGTGCTGGGGGCGTGCGGTGGCGGCGGCGACGGCAAGAAGTCCGAGCCCGAGCCCGCCCGGGTGAAGGGGACGGTGCTGGGCCAGGCGTTCGACCCGGTGGACGGCACCGCCCTCGTGCTGAGCCCGGAGACCTGCGTCTTCCAGGACGTGCTGCAGGCGAGCGCGACCGCGATCCTCGTGGGCTTCGGGACGTTCGAGAACATGTGCCAGGTCGCCCAGCAGACGAAGGCGTGCGGCGGGAAGGCGAACGGGACCACCGTGAACCTGCTCGTGCTGAACGCGAGCGCGGTCGGCGCCGCGACCGCGGTCCAGCCGGGGACCTACCCCGTCACCACGGCCCAGCCCGACGTGACGAAGCCGTTCACCGTCGCGACCGCGTTCGTCGCGAAGACCGACGGGGCGTGCGCGGACTCCGCGAGCGCGGTCGAGGCGACCGGCGGCACCGTCACGCTCGACAGGACGGGGCCGGACCGGGTGACCGGGAGCGCGAGCGTCACCTTCTCGGACGGGAGCAGCGTGAGCGGCGCGTTCGACGTCCCGGTGTGCGGGTTCTCGATCGACGTCTGCAGCGGCCTCGGCGCGGGCTGCGACAGCCCCACCTGCGTCCCCTGAGCGAGCGGCGGGGAGGCGTCCGGGCGCCCGGGAGGGCCCGCGCCGACCGCGAGGGAGCGGGGCGTCCCGGCCGACGCCGGGGCGCGGCCGCCCGCCCGCGCGAACCCACAGGTGATCCGCGCCCCATTTCCGGGTAATTCCTCTACTCCGGGATGGACGCGAACCTCCGAAAGAAGCTCGACGAGCTGCCCGCCGAGCCGGGCTGCTACCTCATGAAGGACCGCCGCGGCGAGGTGGTCTACGTGGGGAAGGCGTCGAGCCTCCGCTCGCGCGTCCGCTCCTACTTCGACGCCTCGCGCGGCGACCGCCGCGCCTTCGTCGCGCTGCTCGACGACCTCCTCGGCGATCTCGAGGTCATCGTCACGCGCTCGGAGAAGGAGGCCGTCCTCCTCGAGAACGAGCTCATCAAGCGGCACAAGCCGCGGTTCAACATCCGGCTGCGCGACGACAAGGACTTCATCGTCCTGCGGCTCGACGACCGTCACCCGTTCCCGCGCCTCGAGGTCCGGCGCGCGCGAGAGCCGCGCCGCCCGGGCGCGCGCTACTTCGGCCCGTACTCGTCGGCGAGCTCGATCCGGGAGACGCTCCGGGTCGTGAACCGGCACTTCCAGCTCAGGACGTGCACCGACCACGTGTTCGACCACCGGAAGCGGCCCTGCATCCTCTACCAGATCAAGCGCTGCCCGGCGCCGTGCGTGTACGACGTGCCCGAGGCCGAGTACCGGCGGTCGGTCGAGGACGCCATCGAGTTCCTCGAGGGGCGCGAGTCCGAGCTCGTCGAGCGGCTCCGCGGGCGGATGGAGGAGGCGGCGGGCGCGCTCCGCTTCGAGGACGCGGCGCGGCTCCGCGATCAGCTCCAGGCGGTGGAGCGCAGCCTCGAGAAGCAGCGCGTGCTCATGGCCGACCGGGCCGATCGCGACGTGGTCGGGCTCTACCGGGAGGGCCCGGACCTCGTGGTGCAGGTCCTCGCCATGCGCGGCGGGAAGCTCCAGGACTCGCGCAGCTACCCGTTCCGCGAGCAGGAGTTCCCGGACGAGGAGACGCTCTCGTCCTTCCTCTCCCTCTACTACGAGCAGAACCCGGCGCCGGAGGAGATCCTCGTCCCGGTCGAGCCGGTCGAGGCCGACGCGCTCGCCGAGGTGCTCGCCGAGCGGCGCGGCCGCCGCGTGCGGGTCCTCACCCCGCAGCGCGGCGCGAAGGCGGATCTCCTCGAGGTGGCGGCGCGCAACGCGGAGCAGGGGTTCAAGAGCTGGCACGAGAAGGACGAGCGGCGCGAGCAGGCGCTCGCGGCGCTCACGCGCGCGCTCCACCTCGCGAAGCCGCCGCGCTGGATGGAGTGCTACGACATCTCCACCTTCCAGGGCGCGCTCGCGGTCGGCTCGGGCGTCTCGTTCCGGGACGGGGAGCCCGACAAGGCCAACTACCGCCGCTACAAGGTGAAGGGGGTCGCGGGGCAGGACGACTTCGCGATGCTCTACGAGGTCGTCTCGCGGCGGCTCAAGCGCGCGATCGGCGAGGGCGTGTTCCCGGACCTGCTCGTCATCGACGGCGGCAAGGGCCAGCTCAACGCGGCGCTCGCCGCCGCGAAGGACCTGGGCGTTCCGACGAAGCCGTCACCCGGCAACGTGGGCGCGCCCTTCGTCGAGCTCGTCGGCCTCGCGAAGAGCCGGCTCGTGGACGCGCCGGCCCTCGGGACGTCGCGGGTCATCGGGCGCCGGGGACGGGGCGCGCGCGGCGCCGCGGCGCTCGCGGACGCGGCGGAGGCGCAGGAGCGCGGGTTCGTGTCCGAGCTGGCGCGGAGCCCCGAGCGCGTGTTCCTCCCGGCGCGAAAGGATCCGGTCGTGCTGCGGCAGAACTCGGCGGAGCTCTTCCTGCTCGCCCGCCTGCGCGACGAGGCGCACCGCTTCGCGATCACCTTCCATCGCAAGCTCCGGCGCGAGCGGAACTTCCAGAGCGTGCTCGAGGAGATCCCCGGCGTCGGGGAGGGGCGGAAGCGGACGCTGCTCCGCCACTTCGGGTCGCTCCGGCGCGTGAAGGAGGCGACGCTCGCGGAGATCGGCGAGGTGGACGGGTTCGGGCCGAAGCAGGCGCGGGCCGTGCACGAGTTCTTCCACGCCGCCGTCGGATCGGATGCCGCCGCGCCGGAGGGCCCCGAGGTCGCCGGGCCCCTCGCCGGCGCGCCCCCGGCCGCCGTCCCCGCGGGCCCGCCCGCCGAGGGCGTGACCGAGGCGGACATCGACGCGGCGCTCGCGGCGGAGGCCGAGGCCGGGGAGGGCGTGGAGCCGATCGAGGACGCGCACGCCCCGTCGCTGACGGAGTGACGCGCGGCCGCCGGTCGAGCGTTGCCGGGCGGGCGCCGGCCTCTTATGCAGGACGGAACCGGTCCCCTTTACGGAGGTCACATGCGCATCGCCGAAGACATCACGAAGCTCATCGGCAACACGCCGCTCGTGCGGCTCAACCGCGTGCTCGACGGCGCGAAGGCGACCGTCGCGGCGAAGCTCGAGATGTGGAATCCGGCGGGCAGCGTGAAGGATCGGATCGGCGTCTCGATGATCGAGGCCGCGGAGCGGGAGAGGAAGATCAAGCCCGACACGATCCTGCTCGAGCCGACGAGCGGCAACACCGGCATCGGCCTCGCGTTCGCCGCCGCCGCGAAGGGCTACCCCCTCACGCTGACCATGCCGGACACCATGAGCGTGGAGCGCCGCAAGCTGCTCGTCGCCTTCGGGGCGGAGCTCGTGCTCACGCCGGGCGCGGAGGGGATGAAGGGCGCCATCAAGCGCGCCGAGGAGATGGCCGCGAAGGACCCGCGCTACCTCATCCTGCAGCAGTTCGAGAACCCCGCCAACCCGGACATCCACCGCCGGACCACGGCGGAGGAGATCTGGCGCGACACGGACGGCAAGGTGGACATCCTCGTCTGCGCGACCGGCACGGGCGGCACGGTCACGGGCTGCGCCCAGGTGCTGAAGCCGCGCAAGCCGTCCCTGCGGATCGTCGCGGCCGAGCCGGCGGACTCGCCGGTGCTCTCCGGCGGCAAGCCGGGGCCGCACAAGATCCAGGGGTGGGGCCCGGGGTTCGTGCCCAAGGTGCTGGACCCGAAGCTCCTCGACGAGATCGTGACGGTGCGTCACGAGGACGCGGGGGACATGGCGCGCCGCCTCTGCAAGGAGGAGGGGATCCTCTCGAGCATCTCCGACGGCGGCGTCGCCTGGGCGGCGCGGGAGATCGCCCGGCGGCCCGAGAACGAGGGTAAGCTCGTGGTCGCGGTGCTCCCCGACACCGGGGAGCGGTACCTGTCCACATGGCTCTTCGAGGAGGCGAAGTGAGCGATTCCAAGCAGGCGAGGGCGCCGGCCGTCGACACGGTGGCGCTCGCGCCGGTGGTCGACCGGCTCTGCCGCGAGGCGACGCTCGCGACGGCGTTCCCGCCCGGCGGGAAGGTGACCCTCCCGTCGCGCGAGGCCGTGATCGGCTTCGTCGAGGATCTGCGCGGGGTCCTGTTCCCCGGCTACTTCGGGACGAACGACGTCCACGGCGAGAGCCTGCACTACTTCGTCGGCGCGACGCTGGCCCGCGCGCTCCGCTCGCTCGAGGAGCAGGTCCGGCGCGGGCTGTCGTTCACGGAGCGTCACGACCTGGACACGTGCGATCACTGCGCGGACACCGCGCGCCACGTGACGCGAGCGTTCCTCGGGCGCGTCCCGGAGCTCCGGCGACTCGTGGCCTCCGACGTCGAGGCCGCCTACGAGGGCGATCCCGCGCTGAAGACGCGCGACGAGGCGATCTTCGCCTACCCGGGCATCTTCGCCATCACGAACCAGCGCATCGCCCACGAGCTGCACGTCCTCGGGGTGCCGCTCATCCCCCGCATCATCACGGAGCACGCCCACACGCTGACGGGGATCGACATCCACCCGGGCGCGGCGATCGGCGAGCGCTTCTTCATCGACCACGGCACGGGCGTCGTGGTGGGGGAGACGTCCCGGATCGGGGATCGCGTCCGCCTGTACCAGGGCGTGACCCTCGGGGCGAAGAGCTTCCCGCTCGACGAGAAGGGGACCCCGATCAAGGGCATCGATCGGCACCCGATCGTCGAGGACGACGTCGTGGTATACGCCGGCGCCACCATCCTCGGCCGGATCGTGATCGGCAAGGGCTCGTCGATCGGCGGCAACGTCTGGCTCACCAACGGCGTTCCGCCCGGGAGCCGCATCACGCAGGCCGAGGTCCGGGAGCAGCGCTACTCGCACGGCGGCGGGATCTGAGCCTCGCGCGGGGCGCCGAACCGAAAGGAAACGCCTCCTTGGCCTACCACCCCTGGCACGACGTCGAGCTGCCCCGCTTCATCGAGGAGCCGGTCCCGGCCATCATCGAGATCGCCACCGGCTCGAAGGTGAAGTACGAGCTGGACAAGAAGTCCGGGCTGCTCCTCGTCGACCGGATCCTCTTCTCCTCGGTTCACTATCCGGCGAACTACGGCTTCGTCCCGCGCACGTACTGCGACGACGGCGATCCGCTCGACGTCCTCGTGCTGTGCCAGGAGGCGATCGTACCGCTCGCCATCATGCGCGCCAAGGTCATCGGCGTCATGAAGATGCGCGACGACAAGGGCGAGGACGACAAGCTCATCGCGGTGCACGCCGACGATCCGACCTACTCGGACTACTCGGACATCTCCCAGATCCCCTCCCACAAGCTGCGCGAGCTGAAGCGCTTCTTCGAGGACTACAAGGCCCTCGAGAACAAGAAGGTGCTCGTCTCCGAGCCGCAGGGCCGCTCCGAGGGCCTGCAGGTGCTACGCGACGCCATCCGCCTCTACGAGCAGGAGAAGGTACGGCTCAAGGAGGCGCCGCTCGCCCCGCCGGCGCTGCCGCCCAGGGCGCGGCAGGCGAGCCGGGCGAAGCCCTCCGCGCGGAAGGCCACCGCCAAGGCCCGCCGCTAGCGGGCTCGCGGGGAGGGGCCCGCTCGTCCGGGGCGCGCGGACGGGCGGGTGGTTATGTTCGTCGCCGATGGAACACGCGCTCGAACACATCGCGGCGGCGGTGACGCCGGCGGTCATGGTCTCCGCGTGCGGCCTCATCGCGCTCGGCCTCGACAACCAGGTCGCCCGGATGTCCGGGCGCCTGCGCGATCTCGCCCGCGAGTTCCGCGACGAGGACGCGCCGGCGCGGCGGGCCGTCGTGGCGCGGCAGGTGCGCGTGATGGAGCTCCGGCACCGGCTCTACTCGCGCGCCATCCTCCTCGACTACGCCGCGCTGTTCGCGTTCGTGGTCACCTCGCTCCTGTGGCTCGCGCAGGCGTTCGTGTCGCTCTCCGCGGCGGTCCCCGTCATGACGTTCGGCGTCGGGGTGCTCCTCCTCGCCGGCATGGCGATCTACGTCATGGCCTCGATCACGCTCGCGCGGCGGACGGTGCGGGCCGAGGCGGCGGACATCATCGGGCGCACCCCCGAGGCCCCGTTGCGAGAGCCGGCCGGAGTGCGTGCGCACTGAGCCGACGGGCGGCCGGGCGGGACGCGCCGCCGCGTCGCAGGCCGCCGCCGTGCCCGCCCGGTCCACGAATCCTTCCCGCGGCGGTGGGCTCTCATGCGAAGAACGGGCCCTGAGGCCCGAGGTCCCTCCCGACGATGCCGATCTACGAGTACGCCTGCGCCAGCTGCGAGAAGAAGTTCGAGGAGCTCATCGTCCGCAAGACGGACGAGGCCGAGGTGAAGTGCCCGGCCTGCGGAGGGACCGAGGTCGCGCGGCAGATGTCGCGCCCCGCGGCCGCCCGCGTGGGCGGCTCCGGCGGTGGGGCGCCGCCCGCGTGCGGCCCCGTCGGTTGAAGCATCTAGCCGCCGCCCGGTCGGGCGGCACACCACGACGGTAGCGGCGCGGGCGGCGCCCGCGCTGCGTCGAACACCTACAAGGGCGGAGCTCCCGGGAACTTCTGGCGCGGGGGACCCCGCGGTACACTCGCGCGCGCCGATGGCCAGGACCTACCGCGCGACCGACTACACCCTCGAGTTCGTGGCCGATCTCCTCGCCCGCGAGGGGATCCTCACCGACGACGCCAAGCGCACCGCCTTCGCGCGCGAGAACGTGCAGCGCGCCCGCCTGCTCCGCGATCACGCCTCGCGCGCGGGTGGCCGCGGGCTGCGCCGGGCGGAGCTCTCGCCCGTGGAGGTGCTGGCCTCGTTCGAGTTCCCCGACGCCCGGCGCGACTCGGAGCTCGTCGACGAGGACAAGGCCACCCAGGCCATCGCGCAGGCGGTGGGGATCCCTTACCGCAAGATCGACCCGCTGAAGCTGGACGCCCAGCTCATCACCCGCACCCTGTCGCGCCCGTTCGCGCGCAGGCACGCGGTGCTGCCGATCGAGCGCCGCAACGGGGCGCTCGTCGTGGCGGCGGCGAACCCGTTCGACCGCGAGCTGTTCGAGAACCTGCGCGGCCTGACCGGGGCCGAGATCGACCCGGTGCTCTCGTCGCCCTCCGACATCCACCGCGCCATCGCCGAGGTCTACGGCTTCCGCCAGCAGATCTCGGAGGCGCACACCCAGCTCGAGCAGGGGCCGTCGGGGCCGGACGTCGCGAACCTCGAGCAGTTCGTGAACCTCTCGGGGATCGAGGCGCTCGAGGCGTCCTCGGAGCCGGTGATCGCGGCCGTCGAGTACCTGCTCCACTACGCGTTCGAGCAGCGGGCGAGCGACATCCACCTCGAGCCGCGGCGCGAGGAGTCCGTCATCCGGATGCGCATCGACGGGATCCTGCACCCGATCCACCGCATCCCGAAGGCGGTCCACGGGGCCATCGCGAACCGGTTCAAGATCATGAGCCGGCTCGACATCTCGCTGAAGCGGCCGCAGGACGGGCGCATCCGCACGGCGCGCGGCGACGCCGAGATGGAGCTGCGCGTCTCCACCATCCCGACGACCTTCGGCGACAAGGTCGTGATCCGCGTGCTCGACCCCAACGTGCTCGTGCGCGATCTCTCCGAGCTCGGGTTCCTGCCCGGCGAGCGCGACCAGCTCGAGCGGTGGCTCGTGCGGCCTCACGGGCTCGTGGTGGTGACCGGGCCGACCGGCAGCGGGAAGACGACCACCCTGTACTCCGCGCTCCAGGCGCTCGCCTCGCCCGAGGTGAACGTCGTCACCATCGAGGATCCCATCGAGATGGTGCACGAGGAGTTCAACCAGATCGCGGCGAACGCGAAGACCGGCACCGGCTTCGCCGAGGCGCTGCGCCACGTGCTGCGCCAGGACCCCGACGTCATCATGGTGGGTGAGATCCGCGACGGCGAGACCGCCACGCAGGCCGTCCAGGCCGCGCTCACGGGGCACATGGTCCTCACGACGCTCCACACGAACGACAGCGTGAGCGCCATCGCGCGCCTGCGCGACCTCGGCGTGCCGAGCTTCCTCGTCGCCGCGACGCTCACGGGCATCGTGGCGCAGCGGCTCGTCCGGCAGGTCTGCCCCTCCTGCGCGAGCGACGTGCCGCTCACCGCGGACGAGATCCACGCGCTCGGCGTGCCTCACCCGGAGGACCACGCGGGCCAGCTCCTCGCGCGCCGCGGGCAGGGCTGCCCGAAGTGCCGGCACACCGGGTACTACGGCCGGACCGGCATCTTCGAGGTGCTGCCGGTGAACGCGCGGCTGCGCCACCTCATCGCGGAGGGCGCGACGCCCGAGGTGCTGGCGCGGACCGCGCGGCAGGACGGGCTCGAGTCCCTGCGCGGGCACGCGGTCCGGAAGATCGCGGCGGGGGCGACCTCGTTCGAGGAGGCGTTCCGCGCCACCGCCGACGTGGAGGCCAGCGCGTGAGCGCCATCGCCCAGGAGATCGCGGAGCTCTGGTCGGCGGGGACGCCGCTCCTCTACATCGTGACGGCCGAGGAGGAGCGGGCCGTGGCGGTGTGCGAGGCCGCCGCGGCGGGGTTCGGCGCGCGGGCCGCCGTCTGGTCTGCCCCGCGCGGCCTCGAGGGGCTCGCGCCCGCCGCCAAGGAGCCCGCCGCGCTGCTCGAGGCCCTCGCCCGGGCGCCGGCGCCGCTCATCGTGGTCGCGCTCGACTTCCACGAGGCCCTGCGCGATCCGCTGACGGTTCGCCGGGTCCGCGATCTCCTCCCGCGGCTCGCCGCGGAGGGGCGCTGCCTCGCCATCGTCGCGCCGCGGCTCGCCGTCCCGGACGGTCTCGCCGCCGACGTCGCGGTGCTCCGGCTGCCGCTCCCGGACGACGGCGAGCTCGCCGCCCTGCTCGAGGCCGTGCAGGTGGGCCTCGCGCACCCGGCCCCGGCGGCGGCGCTCGCGCCGGAGGTCCGCCACCGCGCGCTCGTCGCGGCCCGCGGGCTGTCCGAGGGGCAGGCGCGCCGCGCCTTCACCCGCGCGCTCCGGCGCGACCCGACCCTCGGCGCCGCCGGGCAGGCGATCATCGCCGCGGAGAAGAAGCGGCTCCTCGCGCGCGACCTGGGCCTCGAGCTCGTCGAGAGCGCGGAGGGTCCGTCGGACCTGGGCGGGCTCGCCGGGTTCAAGGCCTGGATGGAGGAGCGCGCGCTCGCGTTCGACCCGGACGCGTCCCGCTTCGGCCTGCCGCCCCCGCGCGGCGTGCTGCTCGTGGGCGTGCAGGGCTGCGGGAAGTCGCTCGCCGCGAAGGCGGCCGCGGCGCGGCTGGGCGTGCCGATCCTCCGGCTCGACCTGCCGCGCGTCCTCGGGGCGAGCGCCGCCGAGGAGCGGCTCTCCGCCGCCCTGGAGGCCGCCGAGGCGCTGGCGCCCGTGGCCCTGTGGGTCGACGAGATCGAGAAGGGCTTCGCGGGCAGCGCCCCGGGGGACGGCGGCGAGCCCCGCGCCGCGCGGCTCCTCGGCGCGTTCTCCACCTGGCTCCAGGAGCGCCGCGGGCCCGTGTTCGTGGTGGCGACCGCGAACGACGTGTCGCGGCTTCCGCCCGAGCTCCTCCGGCGAGGCCGGTTCGACGAGCTGTTCTTCGTGGATCTCCCCGACCCCGAGGCGCGCCGGGAGATCCTCGGCCTGCACCTCCGCCGCCGGGGCCGCGACGCCGAGCAGATCGACGTCGGCGCCGTCGCCGAGCTCTGCGTGGAGTACTCGGGCGCCGAGCTCGAGCAGGTCGTCGTGGGGGCGCTCCACCGCGCCTACGCGCTGGGCCGCGACGTGGAGACGGGCGACCTGCGGCGCGTCGCGCAGGACCTGGTGCCGCTCTTCCGCACGTACGAGGACCAGATCAAGAGCCTGCGCGAGTGGGCCCGCGGGCGGGCGCGCGTGGCGGGTCGCGCGGGCGCGGTCGTGGATCTGTTCCGCCGCGCCCAGTAGCCCTCCGGCGTCACCCGCGGTCGCTCACGGATCCCGGGCGCGCGAGCGCCCGGCTCGCTAGGGAGCCGGGATGCCCCCCGCTCGCGCCCCGAGGCCCCCCGCCGCGAAGCTCGAGATCCATCCGGCCACGCCGGCGCGCTTCGCGGACCTCGAGCGGCTCTTCGGGCCGCGCGGTGCGTGCGCCGGCTGCTGGTGCATGTGGTGGCGCGTGCCGCGCGCAGAGTTCGAGGCCGGGAAGGGGGAGGGGAACCGGCGCGCGCTCGCGGCGTACGTCGCGGCCGGGCACGTCGCCGGGCTGCTCGCCTACGACGGCGCCGTCCCCGTCGGGTGGGTCGCAGTGGAGCCTCGCGCGGCCTACCCGCGGCTGGCGCGCTCGCGGAACCTCGCGCCGGTGGACGCGCGGCCGGTCTGGTCGATCACCTGCTTCTTCGTGGCGCGCTCTCACCGGCGCCGCGGCGTGACCCGCGCGCTCGTCGAGGCGGCGGCGGCCCATGCCCGCGCGCACGGCGCGCCGGCGATCGAGGCGTACCCGGTGGACTCGAGCGCGCGGCTCGGCGACGCGTTCCTCTACACCGGGGCGGCCTCCACGTTCGAGGCGCTCGGGTTCGAGGAGGTCGCGCGCCGCAGCCCGACGCGCCCGGTCGTGCGGCTCGAGCTCAGCGCCCGCCGAGCGCCCGCAGCACGTGATCGTGCACGAGCCCGTTCGACAGGACGCAGCTCCCCGACGCGACCGTCGGGTGCCCGTCGAGGTCGGTGAACCTGCCGCCTGCCTCCTCGGCGAGCACCGGCAACGGCCCGAGATCCCAGATCTGCACGCCCGCCTCGATCCAGGCCTCGGCCTTCCCCTGCAGCACCAGGGCGGCGCCGGCCAGATCGCCGTAGCAGCGGGCGCACTGCGCGCTCGTCGCGAGCGCGGCGACCCGCTCCAGCATCGGCGGGCGGAACAGCACGTGCGGCTCGCCGAGCGAGAGCGTGGAGTCCTCCCACGCCCCGATCTTCGACACCTGGAGGCGCAGCGGCGCGCCGTCGCCGGCCCGCAGCCAGGCGCCCTTCCCGCGGGCGGCCCAGTAGGTCTCCCCGAGCGCGGGCAGGGCCATGGCGCCGGCCACGACCGCGCCCTCGTGCTCGAGCGCCACGAGCGGGCCCCAGAAGCCCCGCCCGCGGGTGAAGCCCTTGGTCCCGTCGATCGGATCCACGATCCAGCGGGTGCCCGCGGCGCCCGCGTGCGCTCCGGTCTCCTCGCCGAGGAAGGCGTGGTCCGGGAACGCCGCGCGGACGACGGCGAGGATCGCGGCCTCGGACTCGCGATCGGCGGCGGTGACGGGGGTGCGATCGGGCTTCACCTCCACGCGCACGCCGCGCCGGAAGTGGGCGAGGCTCGCCTCCGTGGCCGCCTCCACCGCGCGCCGCGCGGTCGTCATCGCAAGGTCGAGATCGAGCTCGGGCATGGCGGGAGATTAGGCGGGGGCGGGGGCGCGGACCGATAAAAAAGAGCGGCGGTCCCGGGGGACCGCCGCTCGTCGGCACGACGGGGGTGGGGCGCGCGACTACTTCTTCGGGCGCATGTCCCCGGTCTTGAGGTACCGGGTGTGGAACGAGAACGCCTCGTCCAGCATGTGCGGCGAGTGCAGGCCGGCGCTCGGGTTCTTCATCGACCGGTTGTAGTAGTCCCACAGGATCGGGCGGAACTCCGGGTGGGCGCACTTCTCGATGATCTCCTTCGCCTTCTGCTTCGGGCTCTTCCCGCGCAGGTCGGCGAAGCCGTACTCGGTCACGATGCCGCTCACGTCGTGCTCGGTGTGATCGATGTGCGACGCGAAGGGCACGATGGCGGAGATCTTCCCGCCCTTGGCCACCGACGGAGACATGAAGATGGTGTACGCCGAGTTGCGGGCGAAGTCGGCCGAGCCGCCGATGCCGTTCTCGATGCCCTTGCCCACGATGTGCGTCGAGTTCACGTGGCCGTAGATGTCGGCCTCGACGAACCCGTTCATCGCGATGCAGCCGAGGCGGCGGATGACCTCGGGGTGGTTGGACACGTCCTGCGGGCGCAGGATGATCTGCTTGCGGTAGCGCTCGATGTTCTTGTTGAAGCGCTCCTGGCCGGCCGGGGAGACCGAGAACGCCGTCGCCGAGGCGATGCGGAGCTTGCCGGAGTCGAGCAGGTCGAGCATGCCGTCCTGGATGACCTCGGTGTAGCTCGTCATGTTCTCGAAGTGGCCCTCGTTGAGGCCGACGAGAACGGCGTTCGCGATGTTGCCGACGCCCGACTGCAGCGGCGTGAGGCTCTTCGGGAGCCGGCCGCCCTTCACCTCGCCGTCGAGGAAGTCGAGGATGTGCTGGGCGATGCGCTTGTGGTCGGCCTCGGGCGCCTTGAACGGCGCGTTGCGGTCCGGGTAGCTCGACATCACCACCGCGACGACCTTCGAGACGTCGAGGTTGTAGTGCGGGGTGCCGACGCGGTCGTCCGCCTTGAGGACAGGGATCGGAATGCGATCACCGTGCTTGCCGGGGACGGAGAGGACGTCGTGCATCCCCTCGAGCCGCTCGTCCTGCCACTCGCTCACCTCGAGGATGATCTTCTCCGCCGTCTCGAGGTACGCGGTGTTCGCGCCGACCGACGACGAGAAGATGACCGAGCCGTCCTCGCGGATCTTGGTGACCTCGACGAGGGCGAAGTCGATCTTGTTGTCCGGACGACCGTAGTAGCCGTACCGGACGAGCGACCCGGCGTGGCTGAGGTGCATGTCCTGGTACTCGATGACGCCCGCGTTGAACTTCTCGCGCATGACGGCGTCGCCGTTGTACGGGAAGCGGAAGCTGACCGCCTCCGTCAGGCCCATCACCTGGTCGAGCTCGGGGCCCGTGGAGGCACCCGTGAGCAGGCTCACCTTGAACGGCTTGCCCTTGAGGCGCTCGTCGACGGCGCGCTTCGCGAGCGCGATCGGGACGGCCTTCGGGTAGCCGGCGCCGGTGAAGCCGCTGGCGCCTAGGACTGCGCCGCTGGGGATCAACGCGGCGGCGGCCTCGGCGGACATCACCTTCGCCTTCAGGCCCTTGTGCTGGATGCGGTCCGACATTCGATCAGCCTCCTGGGTATCGTCCGTCACGCAGGACGAGGCTCGGTACGACTCCGGGTGCTGCGGCAGAGCTGCGCGGATTTAGCTGCGCGGGTGGAGGCGAAGGTTACCGCGCTCGATGTAGGCTGGGAAGAGACCCCGGCCCAAATCACGCGGCAGTATGCCGAGTTATCCCGTCCACGATCGCCCGCAGCGACGCGCCGTCCGCGTCGGCGAGGCGAAGCTTTCCCGCCTCCTCGGCGATGACGCCCTGCGTCGCGAGCCACTCGATCGCGTTCTCGAGCGTGGCCTTCGACAGGGATTCGCGGAGCTGGATCTCCCCGGAAAGAAAGGCCGCGCGACCCCGCTCGAGCGCCTCGCGCACCAGCGCGCGCCGGTCCGGCGCGGCGGCTGGCGCGCCGGCTGCCGGGGAGAGGACGGAGAGCGCCGTCGCCGCCGCCAGGCGATAGGCCTCCAGGTAGGCCCGCAGGAGCTCCGCGAGGAACGCGAGGAGCTCCGGCTCGGATCCCGGCCGCACCCGGTCGCCGTCCCGCGTCACGGCCCCGACGCGGGCGAGGAAGGCGAGGTTCTGCTGGAGGATCTCCTCCGGCGCCGAGCCGACCTGGTACATGAACTCGAGCTTGAAGAGGCGCGACAGCCACAGGGCGCGCTGGCGCAGGACGAGGAGCGGGGCCTCCCCGCCCTCGGCCCGGAGGGCGGCGGCGACCACCGCGGGCGCCACGAAGCGGTGGATGACCGCGTTGCGGTGGTAGTCGAGCACCGGACGCTTCTCGTCGGGGACGAGGTAGATGGTGTCGCCGGCCGCCACCTCGATGCGCACCGTCCCGCCGAGCGCGAGCCGCCGCACCGCGTCGGCGATCGCGCCCGGCTGGCGCGGATCCGACGGCGCCCCCGCCAGGTCGCGCCCGAAGCGCGCGCCCCCCTCGGCCGCCATGTAGCGGAGGAGCTCGATGCGGCGCGCGAACTCCGCCGCGGTCATGCCGCGCCGCCCGTGCGACAGGAGCGTCGCGGCCACGAGGCCCACCGGCGTGATCGTGACCGCCCGGCTGATCCCGTAGGCGACGCGGTTCGTGAGCGCCTGGACGAGGGCGCGCTTCCCCTCGCCGGGGGCGCCGCGCGCGACCCGCTCCCCCTCGCCGCCCCAGGCGTCGTCCACCGCGAGCGTGGCGGCGCTTTGGCCGAGCCGCTCCGACGCGACCTCGCGCAGCGAGATCGGCTCCTCGAACTGCACGTACAGCCGCTCGTACCGGCGGAAGAGCACGGTCGCCGCGCCCAGGAGCCCGCGGAGGCTCTCCTTCTGCTTCTCGGCCCCGGAGAGCTCGCGCACGTAGCTCGAGGCCTCGATGAGCTTCTCGTAGTCGATCGCGATCGGGACGAAGAGGATGTCGTCGGCCGCGCCGTCGAGCCAGGCGTCGACCTCCATCGAGACCAGGCCGCTCTTCGGGGGGAGGAGCTTCCCGGTCCGGCTCCGGCCGCCCTCGACGTAGAACTCCTGCGGGAACCGGTCGCGCAGGAGGTGCTTCACGTAGGCGCGCAGGACCGCGGTGTAGATGCGATCGCCCTTCACCTTGCGGCGGATGAAGAACGCGCCGCCGCGCCGCGCGATCGGGCCGAACGGCCAGAAGGAGAGGTTGATGCCGGCCGCGACGTGCGGCGGCGTCATGCCGTGCTCGTACAGGAGCCAGGAGACGACGAGGTAGTCCACGTGGCTCTTGTGGCTCGGGCACAGCACCACGGGCGCCTCGGCCGCGGCGCGCTTCAGGCGCGCGAGCCCCGCCTCGTCCACCTCGACGCTGCGGTAGAGCCGGCCGAACATCCAGGCGAGGAGCCCGCGCAAGAAGCCGACGAACGTCGGGTCGTAGCGGCTCGCGATCTCCTTCAGGTCCTTCTCCGCCTCCGCCACGAGCGCGGTCGACGGACGGCCGGTCTCGGCCGCCACCGCCTCGATGGTGGCGCGCAGCGTGCGATCCCGCAGCACCTTCTCGCGCACGCGGGAGGGCGCCTTGAGCGGCGGCCCCACCACGGTGCGGAACACGCGCGCGAGGTGCTGGTGGAGGGCGCCGCGGATCTTGCGGGCCACGATCGCGTCCGGCTCGTCGGGGCGCTCGCGCAGGTGGGCCTGCAGGTCGAGCGGCCGGCCCACGTCGAAGAGCGCGCGCCGGAAGTTCCGCAGGAAGCCGACCGCATTCGCGAACGCGCTCGGCGCCTCCGGCGAGCCGTAGAGGAGATCCCAGAAGGACGGCTTCAGCTTCTGCGCCCGGCGGCTCCAGACGAGCAGGACGGGGACGAGGAACACCGGCTGGAAGAGGTCGCGCTGGATGCGCACCAGCGCGGCGAAGGGATCCTTCTCGGTGGGCCGGCCGAGGAACAGCAGGCTCGCGTCGCCCGTCGCGAGCGCGTCCTCGAACGCGCGCCGGCTGCGGCGCACGCGCGCGATCCAGCCGAAGAAGCCCGGGAAGCCCTGCGCCGCGCGGAGCGTCGGCAGCCCGAGCCGCCGCAGGAACCAGCGCAGGTAGAGGAAGTTGAGCAGCCCCGGCGACCGCATCACGAAGACGAGGCTGCCCCGGGCCGCGAGCGCCTGCAGCTCGGCCCCGGCGTCGCGCGAGACGCGCACCGGCTCGAACCAGCGCGAGAGGAACGTGCGGGGGGGCTCGGGAGCGGGCGGCGCAGGACTGGCGGGCGCGGCGCCGGAGGGCCGCCCGTTCGGAGGTGACTCCTGTACGTCCACGGAGCGAGTGTAACCCGGGCGGGGCGGCTCAGCCGCGCTTCTTCACGCGTCCTTCGCGGTCGAGGAAGAACGGCTCGACGAGCAGGGCCTCCACGCTCGGTCGGTGCCCCTTCACGTCCGCGCCGAGGTGCGCGAGCGCCTCGAGCACCTCTCCGCGCACGCGGGCGTTGTCGCGATCCCGGAGGAGGAGCTGGATGAGCGCGTCGCGGCTCGCCTCGCCCGGCGCGAGGCGGGCGATGGCGCGCGCCGCGCCGATGCGCACGTCATCCGAGAAGTCCTCGAGCAGCGGCAGGAGCGCGCCCTCGATCTCCGCGCCCGTCGCGCCGGGGTGGTGCTCGACGAGCCAGGTGAGGAGGACGAGCTTCTTCTCCGGGTCGCGGGTGTACTCGCGCCCGAGCCGGGCGAGCTCGCGCACCACGACCTCGACGAGCCGGTCCGGGGGCACGATGTCCGCGAGCGCCCGCAGGCCCCAGGCGATGCCGCTCTCCTGCTCGCGCACGAACGCCTCGAGCGGACCGACCGCGGCCTCCTTCGCGTCGGCGAGGATCCGGTGAGCGGTCTCCTTCTCCTCGTCGTCGGTGATGCCCGGCTCGGCCCTCACCGTGAAGCGCAGGCACAGCGTCGAGAGCGCGCCGGGCGTGCCCATGTCGCCGAGCTGCTGGATCGCCTTCTGCCGGTTCTCGGGCGGCCCGTAGCGCTCCGTCACGCGCTTCGCGAGCTTCTTCAGCGCGCCGCGCTCCCGTTCCTCCTTCGAGCCGAACAGATCGAAGAGTCCCATCCATCCTCCGTGGGGCGAGGTTCTACAACGAGATCCCCGCCCGCGGATCCTCCTCGTACAGGGCTTCGAGCGGCTCGACCGCCTTCCGGAGCGCGTCCGAGGCCCGGGGGAGGACCACCTGGACCACCGCGTACAGGTCGCCGCGCGAGCCGTGCCGCAGGTCGGGGAGCCCCTTGCCGCGCAGCCGCAGCCGCGTCCCCGTCTGCGCGCCGGGAGGGACGCGGAGGCGGACCGGGCCCTCGAAGGTCGGGAGCGTCACCTCTGCGCCGCGCACCGCCTCGGGGACCGTGACGGGGAGGTCGATGTAGAGGTCCTTCCCCTCGCGCCGGACGTGCGGGTGGTCCTGGAGCTTCACCTTGAGGTAGAGGTCCCCGGCCGGGCCTCCGTGCGCGCCGGGGCCGCCCTGGCCCGCGAGCCGGATCTGCGACCCGTCGGTCACGCCGGCCGGGATCTTCACCCGGAGCGTCCGCCCGTCGAGGCGCAGGTCCCGCTCCGCGCCGAGCACCGCGTCTCGCAGCGGGATCTCGATCTCGGCCTCGGCGCTCGCGCCGGAGGAGGGGATCGGGCCGCGGCGGACCCGGCCGTGCGCGCGGGGCCCGCCCGCGCCGCCGAAGAGGTCTCCGAAGATGGAGCCGAAGTCGAACGCCCCGTAGTCGCCGACATTCACGGTGCTGAAGTCGCCGAAGTCGAACGGCATCCCGCCGGGCGGCGCTCCCTCGCGCTTCCAGCGCCGGTACTCCGCGGCCCGCTTCTCGTCGAAGCCGGTGCGCAGCGCGTCGGCGCCGAACTCGTCGTAGAGCTTGCGCCGCTTGGGATCGGAGAGCACCTCGGAGGCCGCGGTCACCTCCTTGAACTTCTCCTCCGCATCCTTGTTCCCAGGGTTCACGTCGGGGTGGTACTTCTTCGCGAGCTTCCGGTACGCCTTCTTGATCTCCTCGGCGCTCGCGCCCCTCGGGACGCCCAGGATCTCGTAGAGGTCGCGCTGTGGCACGCCGGGAACGTAACGCGTCCGGAGGGGGCGTCAATGCACGGCCGCTCCGGAGCGCCGCGGCGTCGCGCCGCCCCGGCCCCTCGCACTACAATGGGGCACATGCTCTCGCTCGTCGCCGCGACGCTCCTCGCCGCCGCCCCTCCGGCGGCCGCCCCCCGCGTCGTGGAGGAGATCGTCGCCGTCGTGCGGAACCCGGCCGGTGCCCCGCCGCGGGTCGTGACGCTGACGAAGCTCGCCGAGGAGGCGCGCATCGCGCTCGTCTCGCGCGGCGCCGCGGCGGCCGCCACCCGTCCCCTCGACGCGGAGGCCCTCCGGGCGGCGCTCGACTGGCTCCTCGATCAGATGCTCCTCGCGGACGAGGCGGCGCGGCTCGGGCTCGACGGGGTGGAGCGCGAGGCGGTGGCGGCCGCGCTCTCCCGGTTCCGCGCGCAGGTGGGCCCGGCCGAGGCGTACGCGCGGTTCCTGGCGGAGTCGGAGCTGACGGAGGAGGAGCTCTCCGTCACGCTGGCGCGCATGGTGAGGGTCGAGCGCTACGTCCAGAGCCGGGTGGGCCGCGCGGCGCGGGTGGGCGACGAGGAGGTGGACCGCTGGCTCGCGGAGCACGGCGCGGCCGGCGCGGCCGGGCCGGCGCGCGACGCGGCGCGCGCGCAGCTCGAGGAGGAGCGGGCGCGGGGGCAGGTGCGCGAGCTCGTGGCGGAGCTCCGCGCGCGGGCGGACGTGAGGATCCTCCACGTCGAGCGGAAGGACGGGTAGCGTGCGGCGTCCCGTCGACTCGCAGGGGTGGCTCGAGTTCCGGCGGATGCAGCCGGAGGATCTCGATCGCGTGGTCGACATCGAGCGGGCCGGGTTCCGCAACCCGTGGTCGCGCGAGCTGCTCGCGCGCGAGCTCGACCATGCGTGGTCGCACATCGTGCTCGCGGTGGACCGCGACGCGGGCGCGGAGCGGGTGCTCGGCTACATCGTGTTCTGGCTCGTCCACGACGAGATCCACGTCCTGAACATCGCGACGGCGCTCGAGGCGCGGCGGCGCGGCGTCGGCCGGGCCCTCATGCTCGAGGCGCACGGCGCGGGGAAGGCGCGGGGCGCCACCGTCGCGACGCTGGAGGTTCGCCGCTCGAACGCGGCGGCGCTGGAGCTCTACCGTTCCCTCGGCTATCGGCAGGTGGGGGTTCGGCCGAACTACTACCAGGAGGAGGGCGAGGACGCGATCGTGATGATCCTCGACCTCTGACGCGCCACGGCGTGGGAAGGCGCTCGCATCCTCTCCCGCCATCGAGTATCTCTCGCCCCCCGGATGATCTGGCCCGCCCTGCGCTGGACCCTGTTCCACCTCGATCCTGAGCAAGCCCACCGGCTCGCGCACGCCGCGCTTCACCGGGTGACGCCCGGGCTCGCGCGCCTCCGCCGGCCGAAGGTTCCCCCCGAGCTGCACGTCTCCTGCCTCGGCCTCGAGTTCGACGGCCCGATCGGCCTCGCCGCCGGCTTCGACAAGGGCGACGCGTCGATCGCGGGGCTCTTCGCGCTCGGCTTCTCGCACGTCGAGATCGGCACCATCACCCCGCGCCCGCAGCCGGGGAACGAGCCGCCGCGCCTGTTCCGCCTCGTCGAGCACCGCGCCCTCATCAACCGCATGGGGTTCAACAACGCCGGCGCCGAGGAGTGTGCGCGGCGGCTCGCCCGCGTGCCCCCCGTCGCGCGGATGGGGCCGGTCGGCGTGAACGTCGGCAAGAACAAGACGACGCCGAACGAGGACGCCGCGGCGGACTACCTCGCCTGCATCGAGCGGCTCCACGCCCACGCCGACTACCTCGTCGTCAACATCTCGTCTCCGAACACGCCCGGCCTCCGCCAGCTCCAGGAGCGCGAGCAGCTCGACGCGCTGCTGCGCGCGTGCGTGGGGCGCCTGCGCGAGCTCGCGCCCGGGAAGCCGCTCCTCGTGAAGCTCGCGCCGGACCTCTCGCCCACCGCGCTCGACGAGGCGGTGGACGTGGCCATCGAGGCGGGCGTGTCCGGGATCGTGGCGACGAACACGACCCTCTCCCGCGCGGGCGTCGAGCGCCACCCGCGCGCCACCGAGGCGGGCGGGCTCTCGGGGGCGCCGCTCGGGCCGCTCGCGACGACCGTCGTCCGGCGCTGCTATGCGCGCGCGGCGGGGCGGGTCCCCATCGTGGGCGCGGGCGGCGTGATGAGCGCCGAGGACGCGTACGCGAAGATCCGGGCGGGGGCGGCGCTCGTGCAGGTCTACACGGGCCTCGTTTACGGCGGGCCCGGCTTCGTGCGCCGGCTGAACGACGGGCTCGCGAAGCTCCTCGCGCGAGACGGCTTCCGCTCCGTCGCGGAGGCCGTCGGCGCCGACCACGGGCCGGGCGAGCGGGCGAGCGTCTGACCTATCCCTAGGTGTGGTGCCGACCCTCCAGGGGCAATTTCCCCTGGCAGGAGAGGGGCCACACATGTAGGGTCGATCGGTCCGGAGCACCGACTGGGTCGTTTGACGTGTGCTGACGCGACGCGTTACCTGGATGCTGTCGCGGGGGTTTGCCTGCTCCCTGGAACCCACCGACCGCCCAGGAGGACGACCAATGACCGAAGCTCAGAAGACGGACAACGGGAAGC
This sequence comes from Anaeromyxobacter sp. SG66, assembly GCF_022690805.1. Lineage (NCBI taxonomy): Bacteria > Pseudomonadati > Myxococcota > Myxococcia > Myxococcales > Anaeromyxobacteraceae > Anaeromyxobacter > Anaeromyxobacter sp. SG66. The sequence continues at coordinate 4,963 of NZ_JALCZC010000045.1, read as the reverse complement.
TGAAGGTGCCGGAGTTCCTGCGAGAGCCGCTCGTCGCGGCGCAGGCGCGCATCGGGCTCATCGAGGAGGAGGCGCAGCGGGTTCTCAAGGACCTGGTGGTCCGGGGCCGCGCCGGAAGGAAGGACATCGAGGAGATCGTTCACCGCCTGTCGCGGCAGGACTTCTCGCTGCCCGAGGTGAGGCAGCGGCTCGAGAAGCTGCGCGACCAGGGCGCCGAGCGCGCCGCCGAGTGGCGCGACCGGGCCGAGTCGTTCCGGTCGGAGGCGCTGGAGCGGATGCTCGACCTGCAGTCGCGCGCGGTGCAGTTCCTCGGCGTCGCGACGCGCGACGAGGTCCAGGAGCTCTCGCGCGAGCTCGAGAAGCTCGCGAAGCGCTTCGAGAAGAAGGGCGCGCGCCGCGCCAGGCGGGCGAAGTCGCCCGAGGGGACTTAGGGATGCCGGACCTGCAGGAGATCTTCAAGGACGCCTGGTCCCACGCGCTCGCCGGCGTCAACGCCGCCGAGCAGGAGGCCGAGAAGGTGTTCGCGCGCGTCGCCGACGTGGCGGGCTTCTCGCCCGAGGACGTCCGGCGCCACGCGCGCGAGTTCGGCGAGCGGCTCGTCGCCCAGCGACGGGAGGTCGAGCGGACCCTCGACGACGCGATTCGCCGCGCCACGAGCCGGTTCCGCGTCCCCTCGCGCGAGGATCTCGACCAGCTCGAGAAGCGGCTCGAGGCCATCGCCGCGCGGGTGGAGGCGCTCGCCCAGGAGAAGGAGAAGATCGCGCCGTGACCCCGCCGCGCCTCCACGGGCTCGTCGGAGCCGCGATCGCGGTCGGCCTCGCGGCCGCCGCGGTCGCGTTCCCGGGCGAGCTCGCGGAGGGGCCGCGGCAGCTCCTGCCCGCCGAGCCGGGGCCGGCGGCGTGCCTTTTGGGCTGCGACGCCGTCGGGTCCGCGGTCGGGCGGATCGAGCGGCAGCTCGGGGCCGAGATGCCGTCCCTCGGCGCGGACCGCCGCGGCGCGCTCGCCCGGACCATCGTGGCGGAGGCGCAGGCAGCCCGCATCGACCCGCTGCTGGTCCTCGCGCTCATCGAGGTCGAGTCGTCGTTCGACCCGCGCGCGCTCTCCGGCGCGGGCGCCCGGGGGCTCATGCAGCTCCGCGAGCCCACGATGCGCCGCGAGCTCCAGCGCGCCGGGCTCCTCCACCTCGACCTGCACGACCCGGCCGCCAACGTGGTCGCGGGCGTGCGCTACCTCCGCCGGCTGCTCGACGCGTTCGGCCGCGAGGAGGTCGCGCTCATGGCTTACAACGCCGGGCCGAACCGGATCCTCGGCTACCTGCGCGAGGGGGAGATCCCCGCGCGGTTCCACGCCTACCCGCGCCGCGTGCAGGCCCTGCACCGGAAGCTGCGGCGCAGCGCCGGGGGGACCGCCGTCGTCGCCGCCGCACCGCTCGCCGTGGCGCGCGTCCCGGTGGCCGCGGAGTAGCCGCTCGCGGGCGTGACCTCCCGCCCCGGAACGGTTAAGGATGGCCCGCCATGCGGGTCGACGAGATCTTCTTCAGCCTCCAGGGGGAGGGGACGCGAGCGGGGCGGCCCTGCGCGTTCGTCCGCTTCACCGGCTGCGATCTGCGCTGCGGCTACTGCGACACCACCTACGCGTTCCAGGGCGGGCGCGACATGACGCGCCAGGAGATCCTCGCCGCGCTCGGTCGTTACCCGACGCGCTTCGTGTGCCTGACCGGCGGCGAGCCGATGCTCCAGCGCGAGCTGCCCGAGCTCGCGCGCGCGCTCCTCGAGGGCGGGTACGAGGTCGCCGTGGAGACGCACGGGCAGCGGCCGCTCGAGGCGCTCCCGGCCGAGGCGATCCGCATCGTGGACGTGAAGACGCCCGGCTCGGGCGAGGAGGCGCGGGACCTCGCCTACCTCGACCGGCTGCGCGCGCACGACGAGGTGAAGTTCGTCGTCTGCTCGGAGGCGGACTACCGCTGGTCGGTCGAGGTCGTGCGCCGGCACCGGCTCGAGGGGCGGGCCGCGCTGCTGTTCTCGCCGGCGTGGGGCCAGGTCGCGCCGCGGGACCTCGCGCGCTGGATCCTCGAGGACGGGCTCGACGCCCGGCTCTCCCTCCAGATCCACAAGGTGATCTGGGGTCCCGACGCGCGCGGCGTGTAGGCGCGCGCTTTCTTGACCTGGGCGGCGGGCCGGGGCTAACAAGTCTGCGGATGCGTCCCTTCGCCCTCGCGCTCGCCGCGGCCGCGCTCGCGACGGCGCCGCCTGCCGCCGCCGAGCCGTCCCTCACCCTGAACGGCGTCGCGATCGACGGCGTCACGAGCCAGCGCTTCGAGAACGCGACGGTCGTCATCGACGCGCAGGGGAACGTCCACATCGAGGCGAAGGGCTACACGGTGCGCGTCGCCGGCGAGGCCACGACCCCGGCCGCCGCGGCCGTGCCTCCCCCCGCCCCCGAGGCCGGCGCCGCCGGCGCGCCCGCGCGGGTGACCCGGCGCTACTTCCTCGCGGCGGAGCACCCGGCCCCCTCCGGCCCGCAGTACGACCTCGCGATCTTCATCAACGCTCAGTGGATCCGGGAGGTGAAGGCGAACGAGCCGCAGGTGGTCATGGAGGTCACGCGCTACCTGCGCCCCGGAGCGAACCGCGTCGTGCTCGCGCCCACGCGGCGGAGCCCGGGCGACCAGCCCGCCGGCTCGCGCGAGGTGGCGCTCAGGGTGGTCATCGGCGAGGGGAACGTCGGCGGCGACCACGTGATGATCGACAACCCGCTCCTCGAGATGACGCGCAGCGCGGCGGACCTCGAGGACCGACCCGAGGAGCACGTCCTCGTGGCGCGCTGACAGGGGGCCACGTGTTCACTGCGGAGCCGAGCCTCAGCTGGGTCCAGACGACGCGCGAGCAGATCGTCGCGGTGGTGGAGAGCATCAACCAGGCGCAGGTGTCGATCCCTGGCAAGGCGGCGCAGGCCGTCTCCGCCCACCTGTGCGGGCTGCGCAACCCGAACGGCTCGTTCTCGATCTACGTCGCGCTCCACCTCCAGAAGTCCGGCGAGAACGTCGTCTACCTCCCCTCGCGGCGGCAGCTCACGACCGCGGACGAGTACCGCGAGATCGAGCTCGAGGGGCTGCAGTTCCTCGAGTCGATGGGCTTCATGCTCGACAACCTGAACTTCCGTAACCTCGCCGCGGACGTGCAGGAGCAGGTGCTCCGCCGCGTCCCGCTGTTCTCGCCGCCGCGCGCTCCCGCGGCCTCCGCGCCCTCCGCTTCGCCCGGGGCGCCCGGCGCGACCTCCGCCGCGCCCGACGCCGCCCGCGTGGCCCGCCTGCTCGCGTCCTTCTGATGACCCGATCTCTCGCCCTCGTCCTCCTCGCCGCGGCCGCGCTCGGCTGCGCTCACCGTCCGAGCGGCAAGCAGCGCCGCACCGCCGAGATCCACCACGACCTGGCGGTGGAGGCGTTCCGCGGCGGGCGGGCGCCCGACGCGCTCCGCGAGTACGACGCGGCGCTCGCGGTCGACCCCGGCTTTGCGGAGGCCCACCGCGGCCGCGGGCTGGTCCTCGACTTCGGGTTCGGCCGGCTCGACGAGGCCGAGCGCGCCTACCGCCGCGCGCTCGAGCTCCGGCCCGAGTACCCGGAGACGCACAACGATCTCGGCCAGCTCCTCGCGCGCACCGGCCGCTACGACGAGGCGCTGCGGGAGTTCGACCTCGCGCTCGGCGACATGACCTACCGCGAGCCGTACGTGGCGCGCTGCAACAAGGGCCAGGCGCTCTGGCGGATGGGGCGCCGGGAGGAGGGGCACGCCGAGCTCCGCGCGTGCCTCTCGCTCGCGCCGTCCTACTGCAAGGGGCGCCGGGACCTCGGGCGCATCTTCCTCGAGGAGGGCAAGATGACCGAGGCCGTCGAGGAGCTCGGCGCGTACGCGCGGAGCTGCGAGAAGACCCCCGACGCGCACCTCCAGCTCGGCCTCGCCCGCATGCGCGCGGGCGACCTCCCCGGCGCGCGCACCGCGTTCGAGCGCTGCGCCGAGCTCGCCCCCTCGAGCGCCGACGGCGAGGAGTGCCGCCGCAGCCTCACCCTGCTCGGCGAGTAGCCCGTGACCGATCCCGTCGACCCCACCGGAGCCGCCCCTCCCGACGTCCCCACCGACGACCCCGGCGCGTCCGCCGAGGAGCGGCTCGCCGCGTTCGGCCGCTGGCTCGCGCGGGAGCGCGAGCTGCGGGGCCTGTCCCGCGACGAGGTCACGCGCGCCACGAAGCTCGCGCCCGGCGTGGTCGAGGCGCTCGAGTCGGGCGAGGAGGCGCGCATGCCGCCGCGGGCGTACGTGGTCGGCTACCTCCGCAGCTACGCGATCGCGGCCGGCCTCGACGCGACCGAGGTGGTCCTCCGGTACGAGGAGGCGGCGGCCGCTTCCGCCGAGGCGGGCCCGCGCGGCGACGCGCGGGGAGTTCCCGCGGGCGCCTGGGTGGCGGCCGCCGTCGCGCTCGCCGCGGCGATCGCGGCGGCCATCGCCCTGCTGCGGTAGCGGCCGCGGCGCCCGGCGGGCCTGGCGCCCAGCCCGGTGAGGGGCTACGGTCCCTCCGTGCCGGATCGGCTGAAGCTCACCGCGCTCGTCCTGCGCGCCGTCGACTACGGCGAGTCGGACCGGATCGTGACGCTCCTCACGCACGAGCGGGGGAAGGTGTCCGCGTTCGCGCGCGCGGCCCGCGCGTCGCGCCGGAGGTTCGGCGGTGCGCTCGAGCCGTTCACGCTCGTCGCCGCGGAGGCGCGGGAGCGGGCCGGCTCGGACATGCTCGGGCTCGACTCCGTCGCGGTCCTGCGCGCGCACGGCGCGATCCGCGGCGACCTCGCCCGCATCGCCTGCGCCGGCTACGCCTCCGAGCTCGCGCGCGAGCTCGTGCGGGACCACGAGCCGCACGCCGAGCTCCTCGCCCTCCTCCTGGAGTACCTCGGCGCCCTCGACGCCGCGCCGGCGCG
>NZ_JALCZC010000044.1:0-34325 GCF_022690805.1 Anaeromyxobacter sp. SG66 | reverse complement strand
CGCGCCGCGCGCTTCGCCTGCGCGGACAGCGACCGCTTCGACGCGGCCGCGCGCCCCTCGCGCTTCAGCGCGCCCTTCGCGGCGGCGCTCCTCCGGCGCGAGGGCGCGCGCGGCTTGCGCTTGCCCTGTCCCACCTCGGCGTCACGCTGCGCGGAGCGCCGCGTGCGCGCGCTCGTCGTGCCCTTCTTCGGCGGCGCCAGGGGCACGCCCGCCCGCCGGGCCTTCGAGAGCCCGATCGCGATCGCCTGCTTCGACGAGCGGGCCCCGTGCTTCCCCTCGCGGATGTGCTCCATCTCCTCGCGGACGAACTCGCCCGCCGCCGTGGAGGGCCGCTTCCCGGCCCGGAGGTCCGCCTTCGCCTTCCGTGTGGTGCTCTTCGTGGGCATCCCGTCCCCCTTCGCCCCCTACGATGCGTACGCCCCGACGACCCGGCAGAGCCCTGGAAGCGTGCGCGGCCGCGGTTAGCGGGGACGGCAGGATGCGCGCGGCTCAATCGACCGAGGGTGCACCGGCCATCGAGCTCCGCGAGGTCGTCAAGCGGTACGGCGCGGAGGGGCTCGGGCCGGTCTCCCTCGCGGTGCCCGCGGCCCGCACCGTGGCCCTCATCGGTCCGAGCGGCGCGGGGAAGTCCACGCTCCTCCGCCTCGTGCTCGGCCTCGTCGCGCCCGATCGGGGCGAGGTGCGCCTTCGCGGCGCGCCGCTGCGCCCCGAGGACCACGCCGCCCGCCGCCGCCTCGGGTACGTGGTGCAGGGCGGCGGGCTCTTCCCGCACCTCACCGCCGGCGGGAACGCGGCGCTCGTCGCGCGCCACCTCCGCTGGCCGGAGGCGCGCGTCGCGGCGCGCCTCGGCGAGCTCGCCGCCCTGACGCGCTTCCCGGCGGAGGCGCTCGCGCGCTTCCCGCACGAGCTTTCGGGCGGCCAGGCCCAGCGCGTGAGCCTCATGCGGGCGCTCTTCCTCGAGCCGGAGGTCCTCCTCCTCGACGAGCCGCTCGGCGCGCTCGATCCGATCACGCGCGCCGACCTCCAGGCCGACCTGCGCGAGATCTTCGCCTCGCTGGGGAAGACCGTGCTGCTCGTCACGCACGACCTCGCCGAGGCCGTCTTCTTCGCGCACGAGCTCGTGCTGCTCCGCGACGGCCGGGTCCTCCAGCGCGGATCCCTCGACGCGCTCGTGCGCACCCCGGCGGATCCGTTCGTCGCGCGGTTCGTCCACGCGCAGCGCGCGCTCGGGCTGCCCGCGGGGGCCGCGCCGTGATGGGGGCCGCGCTCGCGGGGGCGCTCGCGCTCGCCGCCACCGGCGGCTCGCTGACGGTCGGGTCGAAGCAGTTCGGCGAGTCCCTCGTGCTGGGCGAGCTGGCCGTGGAGCTCGCCCGGGACGCGGGCGTCCCGGCGGAGCACCGCGCGGCGCTCGGCGGCACGCGCGTCGTCTGGGAGGCGCTCGTCCGTGGGGACGTCGACCTCTACCCCGAGTACACCGGGACCGTCGCGCGCGAGCTCCTCGGCGGCGCGGTGCCGGCCGGCGATCCCGCCGCGCTCCGGGCGGCGCTCGCCGCCCGCGGCGTCGGCATGACCCGCTCGCTCGGGTTCGAGGACACGTACGCGCTGGGGATGCGGCGCGCGCGCGCCGCCGAGCTCGGGATCTCCCGCGTGTCGGACCTCGCGCGCTCGCCGCGGCTGCGGCTCGGCTTCACGAACGAGTTCATGGACCGCGGGGACGGCTGGCCGGCGCTGCGCGCGCGCTACCGGCTGCCGCAGCGCGACGTGCGGGGGCTCGAGCACGAGGTCGCGTACACGGCGCTCGCGGGCGGCGAGATCGACGTGACGGACCTGTACTCGACCGACCCCGAGATCCGCCGCCACGACCTGGTGGTGCTCGAGGACGATCTCCACGCCTTCCCGCCCTACGACGCCGTGTACCTCTACCGCCTCGACCTCGAGCGGCGCGCGCCCGCGGCGCTCGAGGCGATCCGGCGGCTCGAGGGCCGGATCGACGCGGCCGCCATGATCGCGCTGAACGCGCGCGCCGAGCTCGACGGCGTCGCGCCCGCCCGCGTCGCGAGCGAGTTCCTGCGCGCCACGCTCGGCGTCGCCGCCGCGCCGGAGGAGGAGGGCCGGACGGCCCGCGTGCTCCGCCGGACGCGCGAGCACGTGGCCCTCGTGGCGGTGGCGCTCCTCGCCGCCATCGCGCTCGCGGTCCCGCTCGGCGTCGTGGCGGCGCGCCGGCCGGGCGTGGGCCGCGTCGTGCTCGCCGCGGTGGGCGTCGTCCAGACCGTGCCCTCGCTCGCGCTGCTCGTGATGATGATCCCGCTCCTCGGCATCGGCGCCCGGCCGGCGGTCGCGGCCCTCTTCCTGTACGGCCTCTTGCCCATCGTGCGGAACACGCACGCCGGGCTGACGGGGATCCCGCTCGAGCTGCGCGAGTCGGCGGCGGCGCTCGGGCTCCCTCCGGGCGCGCGCCTCCGCCTGGTCGAGCTGCCGCTCGCCTCCCCCGCGATCCTGGCGGGCGTGAAGACGTCGGCGGTGATCGCCGTGGGCACCGCCACGCTCGGCGCGCTCGTCGGGGCCGGCGGCTACGGACAGCCGATCCTCACCGGCGTGCGGCTCGCCTCGGTGCCCCTCATCCTGGAGGGCGCCATCCCCGCCGCCCTGCTCGCGCTCGCCGCGCAGGCGCTGTTCGATCTCGCGGAGCGCTGGCTCGTGCCGCGCGGCCTGCGCCGGGCGCGCGCCGCGGGCGCCATTCGCTGAGCCCCGCTCGAGAGGTCGGTGGGCCGCCCCTCCCGGAGCGCGCGAGCGTGCGACCGCCCGGGCGGGGATGAGCAGCACCCTCTCGCGGAGCAGGGGAGCGCCGGTTATATCGCCGGCGGCGCTCACCTCGAGGAACCTCCGCGAATGCCCTACGTCGACCCGAGCCAGCTTCCCGACCTGCCGCTCCCCTTCATGAACCGCGACCACGCCGAGGAGTTCCGGCTCCTCGAGGAGCTCGGCCTGGCGCTCGCGGCGCACGGGGACGGGAAGGGTGCGGTCGAGAGCATCCTCGAGCGGCTCGCGGTCCTCGCGGTGCACACGCGGGAGCACTTCCTCCACGAGGAGGCCGTGATGCGGGAGACCGGCTTCCCCGCGTACCTGCCGCACAAGAGCGAGCACGACCGCGTGCTCGCGGAGATGGACGCCGAGGCGTCCGCGTACCGCCGGAGCGGCGACACGGCGCGGCTGCGCCGATACCTGCTCGAGGTGGTCCCCCGCTGGTTCGTCTCTCACACCGGCTCGATGGACGTGGTGACCGCCGGCTACGTGGCGGCGCGGGCCCGGTCCCTCTGATCACGAGGCCCGCCGGCGACGCGTCATCGTGACGCGCCGGCACGATTTCTGGACCCGAGCCGTCCGCTTGCGCGGCGCGCGTGCGGGCTCGCCGCCGTCGACACGCGCGGCCGACCTGTGGTTCTCTTTTGCGCCCAGGCACTTACGCCGCAGCCCAAGGAGAAGGAAAGGCGATGGCGACCCCAGCTTTCCAATACCAGGATCCGTTCCCGCTCTCGAAGGACGAGACGAAGTACCGCCTCCTCACGCGCGACGGCGTGTCGGTGGCGAGCTTCGACGGCAAGGAGGTCCTCAAGGTCGAGCCGTCCACGCTCGAGCGGCTCGCCCGCGAGGCGATCCGCGAGGTCTCGTTCTTCCTGCGGCCCTCGCACAACGAGCAGGTCGCGAAGATCCTCGGCGACCCCGAGGCCTCGCAGAACGACAAGGGCGTGGCCCTCGCGTTCCTCCGCAACGCCGAGATCGCCGCGCGCGGCGAGCTGCCCATCTGCCAGGACACCGGCACCGCGACGATCGTCGCGAAGAAGGGCCAGCAGGTCTGGACCGGCGCGAAGGACGAGGAGTGGCTCTCGAAGGGCGTCTACGCCACGTACACCACCGAGAACCTGCGCTACTCCCAGACGGCCGCGCTCGACATGTACAAGGAGGTCAACACGGGCACGAACCTGCCCGCGCAGATCGACCTCTACGCGACCGACGGCGCCGAGTACAAGTTCCTCTTCGTCACCAAGGGCGGCGGCTCGGCCAACAAGACCCAGCTCTGGCAGGAGACGAAGGCGCTCCTCACGCCCGAGAAGCTCGAGAAGTTCCTCGTCGACAAGATGCGCCACCTCGGCACGGCGGCCTGCCCGCCGTACCACATCGCGGTGGTCGTCGGCGGCACCTCCGCCGATCAGTGCCTCAAGACGGTGAAGCTCGCGTCGACGCGCTACTACGACGGGCTGCCGACGAAGGGCAACGAGCACGGCGTGGCGTTCCGCGACACCGAGCTCGAGGCGAAGCTGCTCGAGGCGGCGAACGGGCTCGGCATCGGCGCGCAGTTCGGCGGCAAGTACTTCGCCCACGACGTCCGCGTCGTGCGCCTGCCGCGCCACGGCGCGTCCTGCCCGGTGGCGATGGCCGTCTCCTGCTCCGCCGACCGGAACGTGAAGGCCAAGATCAACAAGGAGGGCGTCTGGATCGAGGAGCTCGATCACGCCCCGGAGCGGCTGATCCCGCTCGAGTACAAGAAGGGCAAGCACGAGCACGGCGTGAAGGTCGACCTGAACCGCCCGATGAAGGAGATCCTGGCCGAGCTGACGAAGCACCCGGTCTCGACGCCGCTCCTCCTCACCGGCACGCTCGTCGTCGCGCGCGACATCGCGCACGCGAAGTTCAAGGAGCTCATCGATCAGGGCAAGGGCGTGCCCGAGTACCTGAAGAACCACCCCGTCTACTACGCCGGCCCGGCGAAGACCCCGCCGGGCAAGCCGTCCGGCTCGTTCGGCCCGACGACGGCGGGGCGCATGGACTCGTACGTCGACCTGCTGCAGTCGCACGGCGCGTCGATGGTGATGATCGCGAAGGGCAACCGCAGCCAGCAGGTCACCGACGCCTGCAAGAAGCACGGCGGGTTCTACCTCGGCTCCATCGGCGGCCCCGCCGCGGTGCTCGCCGAGGAGAACATCAAGAAGGTCGAGTGCATCGACTTCCCCGAGCTGGGCATGGAGGCGGTCTGGAAGATCCAGGTCGAGAACTTCCCGGCTTTCATCCTCGTCGACGACAAGGGGAACGACTTCTTCAAGAAGCTCGGCTGCTGACCTGCTGATCCCGCGGCGGGCGGGCCGGAGCGCTCCGGCCCGCGCCGCCTGCCGGGCTGCCCGCTCCAGGCGCGCGCTCCACCCGGGCGCGTGACAGCCGCGGCCCGGCTCCGTCATCAACATGCGCGGACCCTCTTGCGGGAGCGCGCATGAAGACCCGTCGCCTCGGCAGCTCGGACCTCGACGTCACGGTGCTCGGCTTCGGGGCCTGGGCGGTGGGCGGCGGCCAGTGGGAGTTCGCCTGGGGGCCCCAGGACGACGCCGCCTCCATCGCCGCCATCCGCCGCGCGCTCGACCGCGGCGTGAACTGGATCGACACCGCGGCGGTGTACGGCCTCGGCCACTCCGAGGAGGTCGTCGCGCGCGCGCTCGAGGGCGTGGCGCGCCGGCCGTACGTCTTCACGAAGTGCTCGATGGTATGGGACGAGCGCGGGAAGATCGGCCGCTCGCTGCGCGCCGACTCCGTCCGGCGCGAGTGCGAGGCGAGCCTGCGGCGCCTCCGCGTGGACGCGATCGACCTCTACCAGATCCACTGGCCGGTCCAGGATCCGGCGGAGATGGACGAGGGCTGGTCCACCCTCGCGGCGCTGAAGCAGGAGGGGAAGGTCCGCTTCGTCGGCGTCTCGAACTACGACTGCGAGCAGCTCCGCCGCGCCTGCGACGTTGCGCCGGTCACGTCGGTCCAGCCGCGCTACTCGCTCCTCCACCGCGACGTCGAGCAGGATCTCCTGCCCTGTTGCCGCGAGGACGGCATCGGCGTCATCGCCTACTCGCCGATGGGCGCGGGCCTCCTCACCGGGAAGATGACGCGCGCCCGCGTCGAGGCGTTCCCGGAGGACGACTGGCGCCGGCGCAACCCCGACTTCCAGGAACCGCGGCTCTCGCGCAACCTCGCGCTGCAGGGCCTGCTCGGCCGGATCGGCGCGAGACACGGCACCACCGCCGCGGCCGCGGCGGTCGCGTGGACGCTGCTGCACCCCGCCGTCACCGGCGCGATCGTCGGCGCCCGCAGCGCGGAGCAGGTGGACGGCTTCGTCGCGGCCGCGGACCTCGCGCTCACGAACGAGGACGTGGGCGAGATCGAGCGCTTCCTGCTCGAGAACCCGTAGCGCCGCCCACCCCGGCCCGCAGGACGGTGGCCGTCAAGGCGACCTCGACCTCGTCCTCGCGGAAAACACGATTCGTGAATCCCGCCTCCAGGCGCCCTCGGAGACTGCTCGACCCCGGGAGCGCGCTGGCGCGCACACCCGGGCACCGCGAGGCGTGTTGATCCACAGCAAGCAAGAGTGAGGGGCATGCGCGAGGCGCGCGCGCATACCGTCGTGCGCGCCGTGAAGCGCAATGCCGGAGGGGGAAGCCCCCATCCGTCCGGCACGTCGCTTGATCGCAGTCACCTGAGATCTTGCGACAGCACCTAAGTTCCGGATCCTACGAGTAGGGGAGGGTTCCGTCATGCAGTCCGGACTGGGTTCGTTGGCGCCGCCGCGCCTACCTGCGCTGCTGCTGTGCGTCGCCGCGATCTCGGCCGGTCCGCTCGCCTGCGGTAACGAGCGGAGCGTCCACGGTGATCCCGACCCCGCGACCTGCTCGCGCTGCCACGGCAGCGCCGACAACGCGGCGCCTCCGCTGTCGGTCACGGGCGGTCGCGACGCCAGCGACCCCGTCGTGGGCGCGCACCAGGTCCACGTGCGCGGCGGCCCGCTGCACGCTCCGATCGCGTGCTCCGCGTGCCACGTCGTCCCGCAGACGGTCGACGCGCCCGGCCACATCGACAACGGCCGGGAGAAGGTGACCTTCGGCGCGGTCGCGGTCATGGGCGGCGCGTCACCCCGCTGGACCCGCGAGACCGCGACCTGCAGCGGCACCTACTGCCACGGCGGGACGATGGGCGGCGGCGCTCACGTGGCGCCCGTCTGGAACCGCGGCGCCTCCGAGGCTGCCTGCGGGGCGTGCCACGGGCTCCCTCCGCCGCCACCCCACGTGCAGAACCCCGACTGCGGGCGCTGCCACCTCGGCTACACCGCCTCGTCCGTGGTCGCCGCCACGCACGTGGACGGCAAGGTCGACGTGAAGGCGCTCGAGTGCAACACGTGCCACGGCTCGGCGACCAGCGCGGCTCCCCCCATCGGGACCGCCGGCGAGACCGCCACGACGAGCCTCGCGGTCGGCGCGCACCAGGCGCACCTGCGGGACGGCGCGGTCCGCGCGCGCCTCGGCTGCACGGACTGCCACGTCGTTCCCACCGCGGCGCTCCACGCCAACGGCGTCGCAGAGCTCACCTGGGGCGCGCTCGCGACCGCGGACGGCGCGAGCCCGTCGTTCAGCCCCGCGACCGCGACGTGCGCCGCGACCTACTGCCACGGCGCGACGCTGTCCTTCGGCGGCGGCCAGCTCACCGCGCCCGTGTGGACCCGGGTCGGCGAGGGGCAGGCCTCGTGTGGCGCGTGCCACGCCGCGCCTCCGCCGCTGCCGCACCCGCAGCGGACCGACTGCGGCCGCTGCCACCCCGGCACGTTGACCGCCGACGGCTCGGCCATCGACGTCGCCGGCGGCAAGCACATCGACGGGCACCTCGACCTCGCGCCGCTCACCTGCACGATGTGCCACGGCACGGACGGCGTGAACGCCGCGCCTCCCGCGGGCACGCACGGGGAGACCGCCACCTCCGAGCTCGCCGTCGGCGCGCACCAGCAGCACGTGCGCGACGGAAGCATTCGCAAGGCCGTGGGCTGCGCCGAGTGCCACGTCGAGCCGACCGTGCCGCTGCACTCGAACGGCGCCGTGGACCTCGCCTGGGGCGCGCTCGCCGCGAAGGGAACCGCCCCGGAGTGGACCCGCGCCAGCGGGACCTGCAGCTCGACCTACTGCCACGGCGCGACGCTCGCGCTCGGGGGCGGCACGGCGAAGGCGCCGGTCTGGACGGCCGTGTCCGACGGCCCGACCGCGTGCAACGCCTGCCACGGCGCGCCGCCTCCGTTGCCGCACCCGCAGGCCACCGACTGCGCGCGCTGCCATCCGGGGACCGTGCTCGCGACGGGCGGCATCGACGTCGCCGGCGGCCAGCACATCGACGGCATCGTGCAGGTGGAGGGCCGCGGAAGCTGCACGGCCTGCCACGGCAGGCAGGGCGTCAACCCGGCGCCGCCGTTCGGCACGCGCGGCGAGACGCTGACGACCCAGCGGCCGGTGGGCGCGCACCAGAAGCACGTGGTGGACGGCGCGATCCGCAAGGCGTTCGCGTGCAGCGACTGCCACGCGCTCGTGACGGATCTCGGAACCGAGCACGCGAACGGCACCGTCTCGATGCCGTTCACGGGCCTGGCCTCGCGAGGCACGACGCCGGTCTGGAACGGCGCGACCTGCAGCTCGACCTATTGCCACGGCGCGACGCTCGGGGCGGGCGGGAATGCCACGGTGCCGACGTGGACCGTCGTGTCCACGAGCCCGACCCCCTGCGGCTCGTGCCACGGCGCCCCGCCGAGCGGCAATCACCCGCAGAGCGCGGACTGCGCGGCGTGTCACCCGGACACGGTGAACCCGGACGGCACGATCAACGTGGCCGGCGGGCGGCACATCGACGGCGCGATCCAGGTTTCGGGCGGATGCAGCCTGTGCCACGGCTCGGACGCGAACCCGGCGCCGCCGGTGGGCACGAAGGGCGAGACGGCCACCACGGCACGGGCCGTGGGCGCGCACCAGGCGCACGTGCGTGAGGGCGCGCTTTTCCAGGCGATGACCTGCGAGGCCTGCCACCAGTTCTCCGACGCGACGCACCGGAACGGCACGGCCGACCTCACCTGGGGAACGCTGGCCTCGAAGAACGGTGCGGTCCCGCGCTTCGACGCGACGACCCTCACGTGCACGAACTACTGCCACGGCCAGACGCTCGCCGCGGGCGGCAAGAACACCGCCCCGACCTGGACGAAGGTAGACGGGACGCAGGCGGCGTGCGGCACCTGCCACGGGGCGCCGCCGAGCGGCAATCACCCGCAGAGCGCGGACTGCGCGGCGTGTCATCCGGACACGGTGAACCCGGACGGCACGATCAAGGTGGCCGGCGGGCGGCACATCGACGGCGCGATCCAGGTTTCGGGCGGGTGCAGCCTGTGCCACGGCTCGGATGCGAACCCGGCGCCGCCGGTGGGCACGAGGGGCGAGACGGCCACCACGGCACGGGCGGTGGGCGCGCACCAGGCGCACGTGCGCGAGGGCGCGCTCTTCCAGGCGATGACCTGCGACGCCTGCCACCAGTTCTCCGACGCGACGCACCGGAACGGCACGGCCGACCTCACCTGGGGGACGCTGGCCTCGAAGAACGGCGCGGTCCCGCGCTTCGACGCGACGACGCTCACGTGCACGAACTACTGCCACGGGCAGACGCTCGCCGCGGACGGCAAGAACACGACCCCGACCTGGACGAAGGTGGACGGTACGCAGGCGGCGTGCGGCACCTGCCACGGCGCTCCGCCTGCCGGCAATCACCCGCAGAGCGCGGACTGCGCGGCGTGTCACCCGGACACGGTGAACCCGGACGGCACGATCAACGTGGCCGGCGGACGGCACATCGACGGCGCGGTCCAGGTTTCGGGCGGGTGCAGCCTGTGCCACGGTTCGGATGCGAACCCGGCGCCGCCGGTGGGCACGAAGGGCGAGACGGCGACCACCTCGCGCGCCGTCGGCGCGCACCAGGCGCACGTGCGCGAGGGCGCGCTCTTCCAGGCGATGACCTGCGACGCGTGCCATCAGTTCTCCGACGCGACGCACCGGAACGGCACGGCCGACCTGACCTGGGGGACGCTGGCCTCGAAGAACGGTGCGGTCCCGCGCTTCGACGCGACGACGCTCACGTGCACGAACTACTGCCACGGCCAGACGCTCGCCGCGGGCGGCTCGCTCGTGACGCCGACCTGGACGAAGGTGGACGGGACGCAGGCCGCGTGCGGCACCTGCCACGGGAGCCCGCCGACCACGAACCACCCCGACAACCCGCTCTGCAACTCCTGCCACCCGCTCACCGTCGCGATCGACGGCACGATCGACGTGGCCGGCGGCCGCCACATCGACGGAAACGTCGACGTGGCCGGCATGACGTGCAGCTCCTGCCACGGCTCGACGGACAACCCCGCGCCGCCGATCGGCACCCACCTCGAGACGGCGACCACCGCCCGCGCGGTCGGCGCGCACCAGGCGCACGTGCGGGACGGCACGCTGCGCAAGGCGCTGAGGTGCAGCGACTGCCACGTCGTGCCCACCGAGACGATCCACTCGAACGGCACGGTCGACCTCGCGTGGGGCCCGCTCGCCACGGCGGGCGAGGCGATCGCGGGCTTCGACCCGAGCGCCCTCACGTGCACGAACTACTGCCACGGCCAGACGCTCGCCGCGGGCGGCAAGAACACGACCCCGATCTGGACGAGGGTCGACGGCACGCAGGCTGCCTGCGGCACCTGCCACGGTGCGCCGCCGCCTGCGCCGCACCCGACCTCCTCCCCCACCGGATGCGCAGGCTGTCACCCCGACACCGTGAAGCCCGACGGCTCGATCGACGTCGAGGGCGGACATCACATCGACGGCAAGCTCGACGCGACGGGCAAGTGCGGCGCCTGCCACGGGGTCCCGCCCGCCAACGGCGCCCACCTCGCCCACGCGGCGTTCCCGACGCCGGACGTGCCCCAATACGGCGATCTCCGCATCCTGGAGGCCTACGCGCCGGGCGGCGCCTCGGGCTACCAGTTCGGCTGCGGCAACTGCCACCCGCTCGACGCGGCGAAGCACATGGACCTGAAGGTCGAGGTGGAGCTCACGCCGGCGGGCGCGGCGACGGGCTCCCTGCGCGCGCGGAACGCGCCGGACGCCGTGTACGACGCGGCCACCGGCCGGTGCAGCGGCGTCTACTGCCACTCGTCGGGCCAGGCGCTCCCCGCGTACGCGACGGCGCCCGCCTGGACCTCCGGCGCGGCGCTCGGGTGCGACGGCTGCCACGGCAACCCGCCGAGCTACGCCTCCGGCGGCGCCGGCGCCCTCGACGCGAACGCCCACATCGGCCTCACCGAGCAGGGGCGCGAGTTCGGCCACTACGTCGGTCTCGGCGGCCCGGCGCACGCGAGCAAGCACGGCAGTGCCGTGGCCGGCGAGGCGGCGGCGCCCGTCACCTGCCAGACCTGCCACTACGCGACGACCGATCCCACGGCGACGGGGCCCTCTCGCTTCTACTGGCTCGACACGACCGGGAGCTACGTGCTCGCGGGCGGCGATCCCGCCCGGCTCGCGGATCCGCGCTGGAAGGCGACGCAGTGCGGGACCTGCCACGTCGCCGGGGGCGCCCCGGTCGCGCGGGGCAAGGTGCTGCCGCTCACGCACGTGAACGGCCGGCGCGACGTCGTGTTCGACCCGCGCACCGCGCTCCCGCCGCTCGCCGGCCTGCCGGCGGCGCCGAACACGCCGACGCGCCCGTACTGGGTCTCGCCCTCGCGGTTCTGCGAGGCCGTCCCGGCCGGCGCGGTCCTCGACGGCACGACGCTCTCCATCGAGCTGTCGGGCGCCGCGTACGACCCGGCGACGAAGCGCTGCTCCGGGGTGGCCTGCCACCTCGGCGACGCGCCGGTGTGGGGCCGGCAGTACCTCGTGAGCCCCGCGTCGGGGACCGCGAGCTGCTGCCGCTGCCACTCGACGCGCTGCGGCCCGTGACGTCGGGCGTTCCGCCGCGCCGGAGCGCCCGGCGCGGCGGGGACGCGCCTGCCCCAGCGGCGCCGTTGCGCGCCTCGGGGCGGGCTTCCGTCGACCTCGACCTCGACCCGGTCGGCTCTGCGGCCTCAACGCCCGCCAGTGCCCGCGCCCTTCGTGCGCTCGATGGCCATGTCGACTTCCGCGAGGATCCGCCGAGCGTGGGACAGAAGGACCTCTCCGGCGGGAAGGAGCTTCATCCCGCGCGGCGTCCGCTCGAAGAGGCGGGTTCCGAGCTCATCCTCGAGCGCGAGGATGTGTCGCGAAAGGGGCGGCTGCGTGAGGTGAAGCTTCCGGGCGGCGCGACCGACGTGGCCCTCTTCCGCGACCGCGACGAAGGACTGGATGTACGTGAGGCTCACGAGCGGAACGGTACCTGAAGGTCGGCCTGCGTGTCAGGTCGCCGAGGCCCACGGGCCGGCCCTCGAGAGGAGCTCGTGTCCGTAAGCGGATTTTCGAGCCCGCTGCAGCGGACCCGATACCGAGACAGCATTGGATCGCCGCTGCACCTTGCTGGCAGCCTTGCCAGCATGGGAATCCCGCTTCTGGGCGAACGAGAAGTCGAACGGATGAGGCGCGCCGGGAACGCCGCTGCGGCGACGCTGGCGCACGTGGGCGAGCGACTCGCCGCGGGAGTTGCCACCGCGGACATCGACGTCTGGGTGCGCGAGGACACGGCACGTCGGGGAGGCAAGCCGAGCCAGCTCGGCTTCCACGGCTTCCCCGCGGCGGTCTGCACGAGCCGGAACGAGGTCGTCTGTCACGGCATCCCGCGCACCGACGAGCGGCTGCATCCTGGCGACATCGTGAACGTGGACGTGACCACGCTCCTGGATGGCTTTCACGGGGACACCTCGGCGACGTTCTGCATCGGCGAGGTCTCCGCAGAGGCGCGGCACATCGTCGAGGTCGCCCGCCGCTGCCGGGATGCGGGAGTGGCGGTCGTGCGGCATGGCGTCCGGCTCGGGGACGTCGGCGCCGCCATCGAAGAGCTCGCGCGAGCAGAAGGCTGCAGCGTGGTGCGCGAATACGGCGGTCACGGCATCGGCAAGATGATGCACGGTCCGCCGCTCGTGATGCACGTCGGCGCGAGGGGACAGGGCGTGAAGCTGAAGGCAGGGATGGCCATCACCATCGAGCCGATGGTGAACCTCGGCCGAGCAGAGGTGAAGCTGCTGGCCGACGGATGGACCGCCGTCACCGCGGATGGAAGTCTCTCGGCCCAGTTCGAGCACACGATCGTCGTGACTCGCGACGGCTGCGAGGTGATGACCGGATGAGCGCCGCGAGCTCCTGCGGCCGGGCGCGAATCGAATTGCCGGTGGACGGTTTCTCGGCGTCCTCACGCGCGCGGCGGCACGACCGCGACCGGCACCGCCGCCGTCGCGGCGAGCTCGCGGGCCAGGCTCGGGGTCGCGAGCCGGTCGAGCGCGACGCGGCGTGACGCGCCGACGACGAGCAGGGGCGCCTCCCGCGCCTCGACGATCGCGTCGGCGCGATCGAGCACGTCGCCCTGCTCGACCACGGCCTCGTCCACGTGGAGCTGCAGGCGCTCGATCCACGCCGCGCACGCGACCTCGGCGGCGCGCTTCTGCTCGCGCGCGATCTCGTCGACCGACGCGCCCGCGAGGAACGGCAGCTCGAGGTACGGCACCACGTGGAGCAGGACGAGGCGGCGCCCGGTCTGCGCGGCGAATCGCCCGGCGAACCGGCAGGCCTCGGTGGACGACTCGTCGAGGCGCGTCAGCGCGACGATGGGGCCGCCCCCGATGTCGGCGGTCTCGAGGTCCGGCGGGACGACGACGACGGGGGCCGGGAGCCGGCGCAGGAGGCGACGCGCCACCCGACCGAGCCGCACGAGCGCGGCCTCCGAACGGCCGGCGATGCGGCCGACGAGCAGGGCGTCGGCGTCGTGGCGCGCGAGCGCCTCGATGAGCCCGTCGTCGGCGCCCATCCCCTCCAGGATCTCGAGCTCCTGGACGCGCTCGCCGGCCCCCTCGCGCTCGAGCGTGCGCCGGCCCGACTCGCGCGCCGCCGCGATCAGCTCGTCGAGGTGGTGGTACTTGAGCGCGGCGCGGAGGTGCTCCGGCTCGAGCACGTGGACCGCGATGAACCGCTCGTCGCTCTTCGGGACCGTCTTCGTGAGCCAGGTCGCGAAGTGCAGCGCGCCGTGGCTCCGCGGACGAAGGTCCAGGCCGATGATCCACCTCATGGCGCCCCCCCGGCGCACGCGCCGGCTCCTCCGCCGGTCCCGAGCGGCGCCCCCATTGTCGCGGACCGGCCCGATCGCGTCGATGCCCAGACCGGAGCGTGCGATCCGGGGCCGTGCGAAGCTCCGGGAGCGGGCGGTCGCCCGCGCGTGGCCCTCGCGGGAGCGCTACAGCCCGGAGAGCCGCTCCGCGCCCGCGTACACGTTCATGCGTCCGGGGCGGACGAAGCCGGCGAGCGTGAGCCCGGCCGCCCGGGCGAGCTCGATCGCGAGCGACGTCGGCGCCGACACGGTGGCGACGATGGGGACCCGCGCGCGCGCCGCCTTCTGCACGATCTCCATGCCCGCCCGGCTGCTCACGGTGAGGAGCGCGGGCGCGGCGATCTGCGCGCCCGCGGCCGCCTCGGCGCGGGCGAGCAGGAGCGCGCCGATCACCTTGTCGACGGCGTTGTGACGGCCGACGTCCTCGTTCGCGGCGACGAGCGCGCCGTCGCGCGTCCAGAGCGCGGCGACGTGAGTTCCGCCGGTCTCCTCGAACACCGGCTGGTGCTCGCGGAGCGCCGCGATCTTCTCCCCGACGAGGGCCACCGGGACGGGCGCGATGGGGTCCGGCGGCACGAGCCCCGCCACGAGATCCTCGACGGCGCGCCTCCCGCAGACGCCGCAGGCGGAGCTCGAGGCGAAGCTGCGCCGGGTCCCGTCGAGCCGCTCCCAGTCGATGCGGGCGCCCGACGCCGGAGCGAGCTCGATCGCGCTGCCGTACGCCTCGTCCCCGGGTCGGCCGCAGTGGTAGACGGCGCTGAAGTCGCTCGCGGAGGCGATGATCCCCTCCGCGAACAGGAAGCCGAGCGCGAGGCGGTGGTCGTCGCCCGGGGTGCGCATCAGCACCCCGACCGTCTCCCCGGCGATGCGCACCTCGAGCGGCTCCTCGAGCGCGACGAGATCCGACGCGGCGCCGTCTCCCGGCCGGACGAGCGAGGTGCCCGCGATGCGCCCCTCGACGCGCGCCGCCCGCGCCGGGCCCGGCGCCCTGTCCTTCAGCGGACGAGGCACGGCCGGCACTCCGGGCCCGCGCCGCTCTCGCCGCTCCCCGGGCCGTCCGCGGCGCGCCTCACCGCGGTCTGATCGGTCACGACCTCGAGCGCGCCCACCACGCGCCCCGCGCCGTCCCGGAGCGGGACCGCGGAGTAGAGGATCTCGAGGTCGAGGCCCTCGGGGTGCGCGTCCGTCTCGCTGCTCACCTCGCGGTCCTCCGCCATCGCGCGGGCGCAGGCGCAGCGCGCCGTGCGGCAGTCGCCCTTGCGGTAGCTGTCGTAGCACTTCGTCCCGATGAGCTCCTGCTGCGTGCGCCCGAGGAGGCTCGCGCCGGTCTGGTTCATGTACCGGATGTCGAACTCGGGACCCACGATCATGGCCGGCGCGGGCATGGCGTCGAGGTGCCCGACGAGGGTGGTGAGCGTGGCGTTCACGCCCTCGACGACCCTGCGGTAGTCGCCGTGGTGGCGCGCCGGATCGGCGCGCGCGTCGAGCCGGCCCTCCACGGCGGCGTCGGCCAGCCGCCGCATCTCCTCGACGAGCCGGCGCAGCTCGGACTGCGCCGACTGGAAGCTCCGGGTGAGCTCGTCGCGCTCGGAGCGCGGCACGAGCGGGGTCGAGAGGTCGCCCTTCGCGAGCGCGTCCGCGCCGCGGGCGACCTCCTGCAGGTAGCGGATCGTCCCGCGGAACGCCTCGGCGAGCCGCCCGACCTCGTCGCCCGAGCGGTAGGTGACCGCCTGCTGGACGTCGCCCTCCGCGATGCGCTCGGCCGCGACCGCCATGGCCTCGAGCGGCGCGGCGAGCCGGCCCGCCGACTTGCGCGCCGCCCAGACGGTCGCGAGGAGCAGCAGCAGCGCGACGCCGCCGACCGTGACGACCGAGGTCTCGAGCGAGGAGCGGACCTGGAGCAGCGGCGCGATGGCCTCGTCCCGATCCATCTCCGCGACGATCACCCAGTCCCACGGCTCGAAGTAGGCGACCGCCGCGACCCGCTCGCGGGCCCCCGCGCCCTCCGGCCGGGAGAACGACACGCGCACCGTCTCGCCGTTCGCCGCCATGGCGGCGCGCACGAGCCGCTGGACGTACGGCTCTCCGCCCGCGTCCCGCGCGTCCCAGGCGTCCTCGCCGTCGGCGTGCCCGGGGGGCGGGATGAGGTAGCGGCCGCGCTGGTTCCCGCTCGCGCCGAGCGCGTAGATCGCGCCCGTCTCGCCGATGCGGGAGGCGGCGACGCCGGCGCGGATGCCCTCGAGGGAGTCCTGGCGGAGGCCGATGAACAGCATCCCTGCGACGCGGCCGCTCGCGTCGCGGATCGGCTCGTAGCCCGAGAGGTACCAGCGATCGAGCACCCGCGCGCGCCCCCGGTACGTGTCGCCGCGGAGCACCGTCGAGACGACGGGGTTCGCCTTGCCGTCGGGATCGACGGCGGGGATGTAGGTCCCGATCGCGCGGTGGCCGCTCCCGTCCGGCACCGTGGTCGCGACGCGGAGCATGTCGCCCCGCTCGTTCATCCGCTGGAACAGCGTGGCCTCGGCGCCGACGAGCTCGCGCACGCGGTCCACGAGCAGGCTCGGGTGGGTGGGCTCGGCGTTCTGCCCCGCCCAGACGCCGCCGAGCAGGAGCTTCGGCAGCACCGCCTCCTCGACGCTGCGGTCGAGCTGGTTGACCGCGGTCCAGCGCACCGTCTCGGAGGAGAAGGAGAGGGGGCCGAGGCGCTCCATCTGATCGCGGGCGACGCGCAGGCTGCGGGGCACCTGCAGCCAGAGCTCGCGATGGGCGGACTCGCACAGCGTGCGCAGGTCGCGGGCGGCGCGCGTGAGGCCCTCCTCGGCGAGGCGGCCCATGCTCAGCTCGACGTCTCCGGCGATGCGGCTGCGCTGCGCGGCGAAGACGACGAGGAACGCGGCGACGAGCAGCGCGGTGGGGAGCAGGGCGACGACCAGGATCTTGCGGCGCAGGTCGAGGCCCGTCGTTCGCTTGTGCAACACGTCTCCTCCGGTGAGGGCTCGGAGAGCCCGCGCCTGCGAGAATCGCGCCGCCACGGCGGCGGTCCGGGCAGGCGTAAGGCAGCACTTTCGTGAGCCGCGCGTCCGCGAAACCTGTAAGTAAGGGGGGATATACCGCGAAGCGCGCCATCTCGCGAGGCGCGCCGCCGTCGGTGCGCCCTGATGCTCGTGCTCCCGGATGAAACAGACCGCTCGTCACTCCGGCGGCGCCTCGACCGTGCGTGGGAGCGCTTCCTCCGAGACGGGGGGCTGGAGGGGGTCCGGCCCGAGATCGCGCGCTCGTGGACGCGCTCCCGCGATCTCTACGCCGTGCACCCGGCGTTGCGGCGCGCGCCGCTCGACGCGAGCGGCGAGGTCCTGCGCCGCCGCGGCGAGGACGAGACCTTCGAGCTCGCGCGCCCGGTGCTCGCCCGGTTCGCGGCGCAGCTCGGGGAGGCGGGCCACGCCCTCGTGCTCCTCGACGCGGAGGGGGCGGTCCTGTCCGTGGGCGGAGATCCGCAGACCGTCGCGCGCCTCGCCGAGCTGAACCTCTGCCCGGGCGCGAGCTGGCGCGAGGAGGCGGCCGGCACGAACGCGGCCGGCACCGCGCTCGCCGAGCGGCGCGCCGTGGAGGTCTTCGCGTCCGAGCACTTCGTGGAGGCGTGGCACCCCTGGGCGAGCGCCGCGGCGCCGATCCTCGCGCCCGGCTCCGCCGAGATCGCGGCGATCGTGCAGGTGACGGGGGCGTGGGACGCCCGGGAGCGGCAGGGGCTCGTCGTCGCCTCGGCGGTCGCGGCGGCCATCGAGGAGCGGCTCCGCGCGCGCCAGGAGGTGCGCGAGGAGCTCGTGCGCCACGCGCTGCGCGCGGCCCGGAGCACGGGCGAGGCGGTGGTCGCGGTCGACGCGCGCGGGCGCGTGATCGCGGAGAACGACGCCGCGCGCCGGCGGTTCCCGCTCGACGACGGCGAGCTCCCGCGCGCGGTGCGGGAGCGGCTCCTCGCGGCGCTGCGCGCGGGCGAGGCCTCCCGGGACGAGGAGCTCACGCTGGAGTGGCCGGGCGCGGGGGACGAGCGCCGGCGCGCCGTCGGCTCCGTGGTGGCGCACGAGCGGCGCGCGGTGGGCGCGATCCTGCGCCTCCCCGCGCCGGCGGCGCCGCGCGCGGCGCGAGGGGCGGCCCGCCAGCGGCTCACCACGCGCTACGGGCTCGAGGCGATCCTCGGCGAGTCGCTGCGGCTGCGCGCGGCGCTCCAGCTCGCCGAGGTCGCGGCGCGGAACGATCTCCCCGTGGTGCTGCACGGCGAGTCCGGGACGGGGAAGGAGCTCTTCGCGCACGGCATCCACGCCGGCGGCGCCCGCGCCGGCGCGCCGTTCGTGGTGCTGAACTGCGGCGCCATCCCCGCCGCGCTCGTCGAGGCGGAGCTCTTCGGCTACGAGCCCGGGACGTTCACCGGCGCCCAGCGGGAGGGCAAGGCGGGGAAGTTCGAGGAGGCGGACGGCGGGACGCTCTTCCTCGACGAGGTCAGCGAGCTCCCGCTCCAGGCGCAGACGGCGCTCCTGCGCGTCGTCCAGGAGTCCGAGGTGGTCCGGCTGGGCGGGAGCGCTCCCCGCCGCGTGGACGTGCGGGTGGTGGCCGCGACCAACCGGCGCCTGTACGACCAGGTGGAGGCCGGCCGGTTCCGCCAGGACCTCTACTTCCGCCTCAACGTGCTCCACGTGGACATCCCGCCCCTGCGCGAGCGGAGCGAGGACGTGCCGCTCCTCGCCCGCGCGTTCCTGCGAGAGGCCGAGGAGCGGATGGGCCGCGACGGGCTCGAGCTGTCGGAGGCCTCGAAGGCGCTGCTCCTCGCCCACCCGTGGCCGGGGAACGTCCGGGAGCTCAAGAACGTGATCATGCGCGCGGCCGCGGTCGGCGCGGGAGCTCGCATCGAGCCCGCCGACCTGCGGCTGGCGCCGGTGCGCGGCCTCCCGGCGCCGGTCCGCGCCGAGCTGGCGCCTGCGCCCGCCGTGGAGCACCCGCCCGCGCCGCCGGCCCGCGAGGGCGAGGGACCGGAGCGCGACGAGCTCGTCGCCGCGCTCGACGCGTGCGGCTGGAACATCGCGCGTACCGCGACCTCGCTCGGCGTCTCGCGGATGACGCTCTACCGGCGCCTGCGGAAGTTCGGCATCACGCGCTAAACGACGTTCTAACGGGGGCTGCGCCCTCAGGATTGATCACATCCTGAGGGCGAGCGCCGCGCCTCGTTCGAGGAGGAGCAAGTCTTCGAAGCCCCTCCCGAGCACCTGCCATCCTGGCTCGCCGTTGTTCTTGATGTGACCGCCGAGCTTCGCGATCGCGAGCATCGCGTCCCGGATGCTTGGCTGCGCCCTGAGTCTCACGTCGGGGTGCCGTTGAAGCAGCGTGAGTTTCAGCGGTGAGAGGATGCGGTCTGCTGGGAGGTCCGCGTCGTCGCGGGACAGCTGCCGGAGCGCCAGGAGCTGCCACGCGATGGGCGCGAAGACGGCGAGCGCGTTCAGCAGCGCGTGCTTGGATTCGAGTTGCCGCTTCTCGTACGCACAGCCCTGCTTCAGCGCGCGGAAGTACTCCTCGATGACCCAGCGTGCGCGATAGCCGTCGACCACGGCGGCCACGTCCTCGGTCGTCTCAATCGGCTCCGACGTGACGAGCCGCCACTCGATGGGGTCGATTCCGCCCCCCGGGTTCTTCTCATGCACGCGGACGACGTTCAGGCGAAGTGCTGCCGGGCCGCGCGTTCCGAGATGGACCGGCCGCAGGATCGTGACCGCGGAGGCGGTCACGCTCAACGTCGCGACTCGTGACCGACGGGGCGGATGCTTCTTCGTGCGGCTCGGCGGATCCTGCCGCCGCTTCGACGATCGTGCGGAGAGCGCGACCTCTCGGGTGAGCAGGGTTCGCTTACCTCGGAGGGCGTCGCTGATCCGCCCGCGTCCGACCGTCGTGTCGACGGCGCGGTCGAACTGCAGCCGCACGATAAAGCGGTGCTTCCCCGCGGAAAGCGCAGCGAGCAGCTCGTAGGCATCGGCCTCCCTGTCCATGACGTGGACGGCCGCGGCTCTGCCGACCTCCGCGTCGACGCGTTGCACGAGCTCCAGCCAGCGTCCCGTTTCCTTGGCCTCCAACGGCAGGCTCATCCGCGTGCGCGCGGACACCCCAGCGGACGTCCTCGTGCCACGTTCCCGGAAGACGGTCGCCATCCCCAGCACGCCGAGTGGCGCACGGGTTCTCGCGGCCACGGCGAGCGCGAAGTGCCCGAGGAACCCGTGCGTTTCGTCCCCCGAAAGCCGCCCGAGCCCCTCGCGGTCCGTGCTGAAGCTCAGCTCGGTGGTGTCATGCGCCACGACGACGGCCAGCGCCTGGGCGCATCGCGCGACGGTGGCATCGATGTGCGGCTGCAGGATGGCGGCGGGGGTGACCGCCTCGTTGCCGAAGAACCGGTACGTAGCCTCGAGAGCAGTGTCGGATCCCGCCGTCTTGGGGAAGCTCTGGTCCGGCGCCTTGGCCAGCAGCTCGGCGAGACGAACGAGCCGTGCGCTCAGCCGCTTATCGCCGAACTCAGCCCCTTCCACCTCGCCACGAATATCCATGGCGAGGGTAGATCACACCCCGACGATCGACGCCAGATGTGTAGGATCCTGAGGGCTGCGCCCCCGCCCCGCCGAGCGAAGCTCGTCGGGGCCCCACCCCTGCTCGCCGGGTCCCGTGCGCCGCCGCGAGCGGCTTCGCCGCTTCCGCGGCGTCGCCCCGGCGGGCTCGCGTCGCTCGCCCAAATCGTGAGCCGCCGTCTAGGCGTCCCGCGCCTCGGTGACGATGTCACGCACCGTCCGCGTGACATGTCACACGCGCACCCGTGACACCTGTGACGGTCCGGCCGCCTGCGGCGGCCGCCGGCCCCGCAAACTCCGTCGCGCGCCGGGTCTCCGGAACGCGGCGGCGCAACCGTTTCGCCTCCGCCCGCTGGCAGGTGTCTTGCTCTGGGGCGTCCCGACGCACGAAGGCCAAAAAAGACCTGAGCAGTCAGGTACATGCGGCGGTCGTCGCGAAGGCTTCGCACTCCAGCAGCAGTCGGCAGCAGTCACCGGAAAGGGAAGCGATGAGCATCAGCAGAAGAAACTGGCTGAAGTTGACGGCTGGCGGCGGCGCCGGCCTCGCGCTGGCCGAGCTCGGGTTCAGCGCGTCGAAGGTCCAGGCGGCGACGGGGCACCTGAAGCTCACGGGCGCGAAGCAGTTCACGACCGCCTGTAACTTCTGCTCCTGCGGCTGCGGGATGGTCTGCAACGTGGTCGACGGCAAGCTCGTCAACCTCGAGGGAGACCCGGACCACGTCATCAACCAGGGCGCGCTCTGCTCGAAGGGCGCCGCGATGCAGGCGACCCACGAGTCCGACCGGCGCGTGAAGACGCCGCTGTACCGGGCGCCGGGCTCGGATCGCTGGCAGGAGCTCTCCTGGGAGGAGGCGCTCGAGAAGCTCGCGCGCAAGGTGAAGGACGTCCGCGACTCGACCTGGATCGCCACCGAGCGGGACGGCGACGTCGAGTACCCGGTCAACCGCACCGACGCGATCGGCTTCCTCGGCGGCGCGCAGAACACGAACGAGGAGTGCTACCTCTGGAACAAGATGGGGAGGCTCTTCGGGACGAACTTCGTCGAGCACCAGGCCCGACTTTGACACAGCCCCACGGTCCCCAGTCTGGGGGCCACGTTCGGCCGTGGCGCGATGACGAACCACTGGGCGGATCTGCAGAACGCCAAGGTGTTCCTCATCGAGGGCAGCAACGCCGCCGAGAACCACGTGATGTCGATGAAGTGGATCCGGAAGGCGCAGGAGAAGGGCGCGAAGATCATCCACGTCGACCCGCGGTTCAACCGCACCTCGTCGATCGCGGACATCTACGCGCGCATCCGCCCGGGCGCTGACATCGCGTTCCTCGGGGCGGTCATCAACCACGTCCTCCAGCAGGGGCTGTACGACGCGGAGTACGTGAAGCTGCACACGAACGCGCTCCTGCTCGCGAAGGACGAGTTCGCCCTCGAGGACGGCGTCTTCACCGGCTACCACGAGGACAAGCACAAGTACGACACGGCCTCGTGGGCGTACGACCTCGACGCGGCGACGCAGAAGCCGAAGAAGGCGGCGAGCCTCGACGACCCGCGCTGCGTCTTCTCGAAGCTGAAGGCGCACTTCGCGCGGTACACGCCCGAGGTGGCCGAGGAGATCTCCGGCGTGCCGGCGGAGCAGGTGAAGCTCATCGCCGAGACGTTCGCGAACAACCGCCCCGGCACGATCCTGTACGCGCTCGGGATGACGCAGCACACGGTGGGCATCCAGAACATCCGCTGCTACGGCATCCTGCAGCTGCTCCTCGGCAACATCGGCAAGGCCGGCGGCGGCGTGAACGCGCTGCGCGGCGAGCCGAACGTCCAGGGCGCCTGCGACATGTCCGTCCTGAACGGCTACATGTTCGGCTACATCAACGCGCCGAACCACAACCACCCGACGCTCGAGGCGTGGACGAAGGACAACGGCACCTTCCGCCGGAAGTTCACCGTCAACGGCCTCAAGGCGTGGTTCGGCGAGAACGCCACCGCCGAGAACGACTTCGGCTGGAGGTGGCTCCCGAAGAAGAACGGCGCGAAGGACTACACCGTCTTCGGGATGATCGACGACGCCTACGCCGGGAAGCTGAAGCTCCTGTGGGCCGTGGGTCAGAACCCGATGGTCACGAACCCGAACCTGAACTACGTGCACGAGGCGCTGTCGAAGCTCGACATGCTCGTGGTGCAGGAGCTCTGGGACACGGAGACGGCGAGCTTCTGGCAGCGGCCGGGCGCCGACCCGAAGGCGATCAAGACCGAGGTGCTGCTCCTCCCCGCCGCCTACTTCATGGAGAAGGAGGGCACGATCAGCGGCTCCGGCCGCCTCGTGCAGTGGCGCTACGCGGCGGTGAAGCCGCCCGGCAAGGCGAAGGCCGACCTCGAGATCATCGACACGGTCTTCCGCAAGGTCCGGGACCTGTACGCGGGCTCGACGGATCCGAAGGACGAGCCGCTCGCGAAGGCGGTCTGGAACTACCCCGCCGAGCACACGGCGGAGGCGGTGCTCCAGGAGATCAGCGGCCGCGTCCTCTCGGAGGTCACGCTCCCCGACGGCAAGGTGCTGAAGCCGGGCGCCTTCGTGGGCGGCATCGGGCAGCTCCAGGCGGACGGCTCGACCTCCTCGGGCGCCTGGATCTACGCGGGCGTCTTCGGCGGCGGGAAGAACCTCTCGAAGCGCCGCGACGCCAAGACCGATCCCTCGGGGCTCGGCATGTTCCCGGGCTTCGCGTGGACCTGGCCGGGCAACATGAAGATCCTCTACAACCGCGCCTCCTGCGACGCGGACGGCAAGCCCTGGCCCGGCACGACTCCGCTCGTCTGGTGGGACGCGACCGAGAAGAAGTGGAAGGGCGTGGACACGCCGGACGTGCCGGACGCCACGAAGGGCCCGGAGACGCCGGAGGGCCAGCGCGCGTTCCGCATGAACGGCGAGGGCATCGGCCGGCTCATGGCGGCGGTCTACAAGGACCCCGACGCGAAGGAGAAGGGGCTGCCGCGCGACGGCTCGTACACGCCGAAGGACGGCCCGTTCCCCGAGTTCTACGAGCCCATCGAGAGCCCGGTCGCGAACGTGCTGCACCCGAAGGCCCAGCACAATCCGTGCGTGAAGTACCCGCGCGTCCCGGGCAAGCAGCCCGTCGGCACGGCGAAGGACTTCCCGTACGTCCTCATGACGTCGTCCATCGCGGAGCACTGGTGCGCCGGGTCCACGACCCGCAACGTGCCGTGGCTCAACGAGCTGCAGCCGGAGTGCGTCGTCGAGCTGCCGACCCAGCTCGCCGAGAAGCTGCGCGTGAAGGGCGGCGACAAGGTGCGGGTCTCGTCGGCGCGCGGTGAGATGGTCGTGAAGGCCGTCGTCACGAAGCGGATGCAGGTCATGAAGATCGCCGGCCAGGACGTGCCGGTGGTGTGGATGCCCTACAACTGGGGGTTCAAGGGGCTCTCGACCGGCCCGTCGACGAACGTGCTGACCATCGACGCCGTCGATCCGGGCGCAGGCACGCAGGAGACGAAGGCCTGCCTCGTCAACGTGGTGCCCGTGGAGGAGGCGGTGGCGCAGCGGTAGCCGGCTGCGACGCGCCGAAAGGACAAGACCATGAGCAACGCCACGTTGATCGATACGACGAAGTGCATCGGGTGCCGCTCGTGCCAGGTCACCTGCAAGCAGTGGAACGACATGCCGGCGGAGCGCACGCAGCTCAACCCCTCCGTCGGCCTGCAGAACCCGCTCACGCTCTCCGCGAAGACCCTGACCGTCGTCACGCCGCACGAGGTCGACGCGCCGAGCGCGCCGGGCGGGCTGCAGTACGTCTTCGCGAAGCGGCAGTGCATGCACTGTGACGAGCCGGCCTGCGCGTCGGCCTGCCCGGTGACCGCCATCCACAAGACCAAGGAAGGGCCGGTCGTCTACGACGAGTCGAAGTGCATCGGCTGCCGCTACTGCATGTGGGCCTGCCCGTGGAGCGTGCCCATGGCGGAGTGGGACTCGCTCGCGCCGAAGATCCACAAGTGCGACATGTGCCACGGCCGGGCGCAGGAGCCCGCGCCCGCGCTGCGCAACGGCGAGGCGCTCACCGGCGAGGATCACCAGCGGTTCGCCGCGGCGATCGCGCTGCCGGCCTGCGTGAAGCAGTGCCCGGCGGGGGCGCTGAAGTTCGGGGACCGCGAGGAGCTCCTCCGCGAGGCCCGCGAGCGGATGGCGGCGAGCCCGGGGAAGTACGTCGACCACGTCTACGGAGAGAAGGAGGCCGGCGGCACGAACATGCTGTACCTCGCCTCCGTGCCGTTCTCGACGCTCGGGTTCCCGCAGGTCGGGACCGAGCCCCTCCCGCGGCGGAGCGCGGTCGCGCTCGGCGCGGTGCCGCCCGCCGTCATCGGCGTGGGCGCCGCGCTCGGCGGGGCCTACGCGCTGCACAAGCGGCGCGAGGAGGTCGCCAGGATGGAGCCGAGGCAGCTCAAGGCGGCGCACGCCGCGAAGCCGGACGCGCACGAAGCCCACGTCGAGTTCGCGCCCGTGAAGTCCAAGCTCTGGACGCCCGCGAACATCCTGCTCGCGGCGCTCATGGCCTTCGGCGGCGGCTCGTTCGTGGCCCGGTTCGCGCTGGGCCTCGGCGGCGCGACGAACCTCTCCGACACCTGGGCGTGGGGGCTCTGGATCGTCTTCGACCTCGTCTGGATCGCGGTCGCGGCCGGCGCCTTCGCGACGGCGGGCCTCATCTACGTGTTCCAGCGGAAGGACCTCTACTCCATCGGGCGCTCGGCCGTGCTCATGGGGCTCCTCAGCTACTCGTTCGTCACGGTGACGCTGCTCGCCGACCTCGGCCTGCCGTGGCACTTCTGGCAGCTCGCGCTGAACGCCCCCGAGCACTCGGCGATGTTCGAGGTCTCCTGGTGCGTCGGCCTCTACGTGACGGTCCTCCTCGCGGAGTTCCTGCCGGTGCCGTTCGAGCGGTGGGGCCTCGCGGGGGCGATGGAGACCTGGAAGCGCTGGTCGCCCGCCTACGTGGTCTTCGCCATCTCGGCGTTCGTGTACCTCATGTCCCGCAACCTCGTGTACACGGGCCTCGCCGCGGCGACCTTCGGCTTCATGGCCTGGGCGTTCCGCGCCCAGCCGGGCAAGAAGGCCGAGCCGATCATGCTCGCCATCGCGGCGGTGACGTTCTCCACGATGCACCAGAGCTCGCTCGGGTCGCTGTTCCTCCTCATGCCCGACAAGCTCGCCAGGGGCTGGTGGTCGCCGGTGATGCCGGTCTACTTCTTCCTCTCGGCGGTCGCGGCCGGCGTGGCGCTCATGGTGCTCGTGGAGATGTGGATCGCGAAGGGCTTCAAGCGCGCGCTCCGCATGGACCAGCTCGCGTCGCTCGGCAAGATCGCGTTCTTCGCGCTCGCGACCTACCTCGCGTTCCGCGTCGGAGACCTCGCGTTCCGCGGCGAGCTCGCGACGGCGCTCACCGGCCCCAAGGCGGGGCTGCTCGCCGCGGAGCTGCTCGTGGGTGGCCTCCTCCCGCTCGCCGTCCTCGGCTCGGCGAGGCTGCGCGCGAACCCGAGGACGCTGTTCCTCGGCTCGCTCCTCGCCACCCTCGGCGTCGTGTTCAACCGCATGAACGTGGTGGTGTTCGCGATGGACCTGAAGGGCGCCGCGCCGCAGATCGCGCCACAGGGCTACTTCCCGAGCGTCGTCGAGTGGGGCATCTCCATCGGCCTCGTCGCCGCGACGATCTTCCTCTTCGGCCTCGCGACCCGGCACATGCCGGTCCTGCCGAAGCAGGAGGGCCCTGCGGCCGCCGAGGCGGATCGCGGGGCGGACGCCGCCGCGTAGCAGGGCCGCTCGCGCGGCTCCGTTCCGAAGGCCCCCGGTCGCTCGCGGCCGGGGGCCTCTTCACTTGCTAGGATCACCGGACGATGACGAACGACGCAGCGACGAAGAAGTGGATCGAGAGCCACCCCTACCTCGAGGGCGTCGCGGCCTTCCAGGCGCTCGTCGAGGGCGCCGCCGCGGGGGCCGCGCCGCTGACGCGCCGCCCGGCGTGGGACGCCTACGTCGCGGATCTGGCCGCGGGCGTGCCGCTCCTGCGCAGCGCGCGCGCCCAGCTCGACGTCGCGCCCGAGGGCGGCGCCGCGCTCCGGACCATCGTGGCGCGCGTCGCGGCGGCCGACCTGCCCCCGTCCATCGCCGAGGGGGCGCGGGCGCTCGACGAGGAGCTCCGACAGGATCCGCGCGCGTCCGAGGCGGCGATCGCGTGGCTCGTGTGCGGCGCGCCGGAGAAGGGCGAGACGGAGGGCGGAGGCCTCGTCCGTTACCTGGGCTGGACCGCGCTCCAGCACGTGCTCGCGCCGGTCGTCGCCGAGTTCGACCGCTGGCGCGACGAGGAGCGCTGGGGCCGCGGAGACTGCCCCACCTGCGGCTCGGCTCCGACGATGGGCGCGCTCGTGACGGTCGCCGAGGGCCGCGGCCGGAGGCTCGCCTGCGGCGCCTGCCGGACGCGCTGGGCGTTCAAGCGCGTCGCCTGCCCCTTCTGCGGGAACGACGACGCCCACCGGCTCGGCGTCCTCGAGATCGATCAGGAGCCGGGCCTCCGGCTCGACGTGTGCGAGCAGTGCAAGGGCTACGTGAAGACGTACACCGGCACGCGGGACCTCGACCTCGTCCTCGCGGACTGGCCCACGCTGCACCTCGACGTGCTGGCCCGCGAGCGCGGCTACGAGCGGCTCGGCGTGTCGCTCTACGAGCTCGGGGCCTGAGGCGGAGACCGGCGCCGGCCCCTCCGGAAAAGTGGACGCGCGGGGCGGGCCCGCGGGAAAAGAGGCGCGTGACGAACGCCCGCGCCCCGGCCGCACCTCGCCGCGTCCGCATCGGCTCCCTCGAGATCGACGTGCTGGACCGCGAGGGGGCGCTCGACGCCATCGAGGCGCTGGTCCTCTCTGGACGGGGCGGCGCGGTGTTCACGCCCAACGTCGACCACGTCGTGAAGGCGGAGCGAGATCCGCGGCTCCGCGCCGCCTACGCCGCGGCGGACCTGGCGGTCGCCGACGGCATGCCGCTCGTGTGGGCCTCGCGGCTCCTCGGCACGCCGCTCCCCGAACGCGTCGCCGGCGCCGATCTCGTCGTTCCCCTCGCCGCGCGGGCGGCGCGCCGCGGCTGGCGGCTCTACCTCGTCGGTGGGGCGCCCGGGGACGCGGCCCGCGCGGCGGAGGTGCTCGCGCGCGATCCCGGGGTGACGATCGCCGGCGTCGACGCGCCCACCCTCGATCCCTCACCCGCGGGGGAGGAGGCGGGCCGCGCCGCCGCCGAGCGGGTGCGCGCCGCGCGCGCGGACCTCGTCCTCGCCGCGTTCGGGGCGCCGAAGCAGGAGCTCTGGATCCACCGCCACCTCGACCTGCTCCGCCCGGCGGTCGTGCTCGGCGTCGGCGCGAGCCTGGCGTTCGTCGCGGGGACCGTGCCGCGCGCGCCGCCCTGGATGTCGCGCGCCGGCCTCGAGTGGCTCCACCGGCTCCTGCGCGAGCCGCGCCGGCTGTGGCGCCGCTACCTCGTCGAGGACGCCGCGTTCGCCGCCGTCCTCGTCCGGAGCTGGCGCGAGGCGCGCCGCGCCGCGCGGGCTCCGGGAACGCGCACCCGCTGACGGGGGTGCGCGATCGGCCGTGCGGCCGGGCGACCGACTCGCGCGGCCGGGCTCGCCCCGCGAACGGGAGCGGCGCGGGTGGCGGGGCGCCGGCAGAACCGCAGGATGCGCCGCCCCGGTGCGCTCGCCGCCGCCTGCCTCCTCGCCGCCGCGCGCTGCGGCGGCTCGGCCGCGAGCGGCGACGGGGCAGCAGCGCCGGGCTGCACGCTCGTGGAGGACGGCTGGGGTCCCGCGGGCACCGTGCCGATCCGGGTCGAGCGGGTCGCGACGGGCCTCGAGGTGCCCTGGGCGATCGCGTTCCTCCCCGGAGGCGACGCGCTCGTCACCGAGCGGCCCGGGCGCATCCGGCTCCTGCGCGGCGGCGCGCTCGAGGCGGAGCCGGTCGCGACCGTGCCGGTGGTGGCGGAGGGCGAGGGCGGGCTGCTCGGCATCGCCGCCGACCCCGGCTTCGCGGAGAACCGCCGCTTCTACACGTACCACACGGCGGACGAGGACGGCCGCAGGGTGAACCGCGTCACCCGCTGGCTGCTCGCCGAGGATCGGCGCTCGGCGCGCGTCGAGCGCGTGATCCTCGACGGCATCCCGGCGGCCGTGGTGCACGACGGGGGGCGCCTCCGCTTCGGTCCCGACGGCCAGCTCTACGTCGGCACCGGCGACGCGCGCGAGCCGGCGCGCGCGCAGGACCGCGGCTCACTGGGCGGAAAGCTCCTGCGCGTCACGACGGAGGGGGCGCCCGCGGACGGGAACCCGTTCCCCGGCAGCCCGGTCTTCCTCCTCGGGATCCGCAACACGCAGGCGTTCGACTTCCTCGACGCGCGGACGCTCGTCGTCGGCGATCACGGCCCGAGCGGCGACACCGGCCGGAGCGGGCACGACGAGGTGGACGTCGCGCGCGCCGGCGCGAACCTCGGCTGGCCGGACGTGTACTCCTGCGACACGGGGGAGGGCGTCACCACACCGGCCATCGTCTGGAGCCGCGCGGCGCCGCCGGGCGGGGGGAGCGTCTACCGCGGTGAGGCGGTCCCGGCGTGGAAGGGGAGCTTCCTCGTCGGGATCCTCGGCGCGCGCCACCTGCACCGGATCGTGCTCCGCGAGGACGGACGCGTGCAGGCGCACGAGGTCTACCTGCAGGGCGAGCCGCCCGAGGGGCTCGGCCGCGTCCGCGACGTTCAGCAGGGGCCGGACGGCGCGGTGTGGGTCACGACGAGCAACTGCGACGGCCGCGGGACCTGCCCGCCCGAGAAGGACGTGGTGGCGCGGATCGTGGCGCGGTGAGCGCGGCGCCTCGGGTCAGCGGAGCCCGATGAGCTGGCCGAGCCGCTTCTGCGCGGTCCCCGCATGGGGCGCGGGGATGCGGAGCCCGAGGGAGAGCGGCTCGTTGAGCCGTGCGCCGAGGTGCTTCAGGCCGGCCGGGAGGAGGTCGGCCGTGGAGGCCAGGTCGAGCCCACCCGGGAGCGCCCGCGTCCGGCGGCGTCGGCGCGACGCGAGGGCGAGCGTCATCACGAAAGCGGCGCAGAGGGTGAGGAGCGCGATCCCGACGGGCATGGTGTCACCTGGCGCGGCCGCCTGTTCGGCCGCA
Organism: Anaeromyxobacter sp. SG66; assembly: GCF_022690805.1. Taxonomy (NCBI): domain Bacteria; kingdom Pseudomonadati; phylum Myxococcota; class Myxococcia; order Myxococcales; family Anaeromyxobacteraceae; genus Anaeromyxobacter; species Anaeromyxobacter sp. SG66. The sequence goes on along the minus strand of NZ_JALCZC010000044.1, from coordinate 4,451 downwards.
GACCTCCGAAGCTAGATCCCGGTCGCCAGGGCGTGACCCCCCCAGATAGGTCGCCCATGGCCCGCACCCTGGCCACAGCGGCCGGGGGGTCTCTCGCTCGCTGGCCACACCCAGAGCTCGACGCGACGGGCGAGGCGACCCGGCTTCGCTTCGCGGCTCGGGGACGACTTCACCACCGGTGCCGTGGTCGCGCCCTGGTCGTCCCGCTCGACGAGCTCCTCCAGCTCGTCGGCGCGGGAGGAGCGGCACCGCGGCGACCGGGGTACGCTTCTCGCAGGGCTGGCGCTCGTGCCACCGCTCTCCCTGCATCTCCCCGACGTGCGCGACCGCGCCCGGGCGGCGTTCCTGGGCGCGGCGGTCGGCGACGCGCTCGGCGCGACCGTCGAGTTCATGACGGCGAGCGAGATCCGCGCCTCGCTCGGCGTGCATCGGGAGATCACCGGCGGCGGCTGGCTTCACCTGAGGCCGGGGACCGTCACGGACGACACGGAGATGTCGCTCTGCCTCGCCCGCGCGATCGACGCCGCGGGAAGCTGGTCCCTCCGCGGCGCCGCGGACGCGCTCGCCGGCTGGCTCCGGGCCGGACCGGTGGACGTCGGCTCGACCTGCCGGCGCGGCCTCCGCCGCTACATGCTCGACGGCACGCTCGAGGGACCGCCGCACGACGGCGACGCGGGCAACGGGGCGGCGGTGCGGATGCCGCCCGTCGCGCTCCTCTCGCTCGGCGATCCCGCGATGCTCCGCCGCGTCGCGCTCGAGCAGGGCCACCTCACGCACCACCACCCGCTCTCCGACGCGGCGTGCCTGCTCGTGGGCGAGCTCGTCCAGCTCGGCTGCCTGGGGCTGTCGCTGCGCCGCCTGGGCGCCGCCGCGGCCGCGCTCGTCACCGCCGAGCCGCGCTTCCGCTTCGCGCCGTACCCGGGCCTCGCCACCGGCTACGTCGTCGACACGCTCCAGACCGTGCTCCACTTCTTCTTCGCGACACGATCGTTCGAGGAGTGCCTGATCGCGGTCGTGAACCAGGGCGGCGACGCCGACACGACCGCGGCGATCGCCGGTGCCATCGCCGGCGCGTACCACGGCCCCGACGCCATCCCGCGGCGCTGGCTCAGGCGGCTCGACCCCGGGCTCGTGGAGGAGCTCGGGCGGCTCTCGACGCGCCTCGTGGAGCTGTCACCCGTCGGTCGCGGGGCGCCACCGCGGGTTTGAGTCGGCTTCAGAAGAGCACGCGCCGGACCCGCGCCTCGCCGCCGACGGCGAGCCACTCGCGCTCGCCCCGCAGGATGGCGCGCGGGAACACGTCCGGCGCGAGGAAGACGCGGGGGAGCGCGACCCGCACCTCCCACACGGTCGAGCCGAACTCCCACGCGCGCTCGCGATCGTCGGTGAACGAGCAGAGGTTGTTGAGCCGTACGATCCACTCGTGCCGGCCCACCTGCGAGACGATCTCGTGGTCGCCGGGATCGTTCACCCCGCGCCAGAGCGTCACCCAGCGCGCGCCCGGGCGACGCCGCGCGAGCTCGTACTGCGTGAAGGTGTAGACGAGGTCGAGCTGGTCGAGGATCGCGCTCGTGCAGGCGCTGCCGCGCGTGCGGTCCTGCGCGTAGCGCGCGTACTCGGGCCCGTCGACGGCGCGGATCGGCGCGCGGTGGAAGCAGGGCGGGAGGCCCATGCGGCTCTCGACCCAGCCCTTCAGCACCGCGCCCTCGACGCTCGACGCGTCGACGCCCCAGCCGCGCAGGAAGCGCAGGTAGGAGTTCTTGAGGCTCCGCCGCGCCGAGGCGGTCGCCTGCTCGGCCCAGTGGTGGAGCTGGAAGCGCACCGAGAGCCAGTCGTCGAACATGAGCGCCCGCGCGACCGGATCGTCGAGCGCGTCGAGCGCGCGGAAGAGGAAGGCGTTCGAGGACCGGACGCCCTGGATCTCCAGAGGCACGGGGTGCTCGTTGAACTGGCAGCTCGCGATCACCCAGGGAGGCAGGTTGCAGCGGTTGAGCGAGATCGTCATGGTCGGTCGCGCCGGGAGCCCGCGGGATCCGGCCGTGTTCACGGCGTCCTGCAAGAACCGGCGCCTCCCCCTCGCCCGCTCGAGACGCTGGCACCGCGCTTGCGATGGGGGAGGGCATGCACGGCCGCGAGGCGCGCGAGGTCCAGGCCCTGCACGACGCCGCGCGCGTCCTCTGGCTCGCGACGGATCTCCGCGAGGCCCTGGACGCGACGCTGGCGGTGCTGCAGCTCGAGCTCGGGATGGAGAACGGGACCCTGTCGCTCTTCGACCCCGTGACGGGGGAGGTGTTCATCGAGGCGGCGCCGGAGATGCGCGACCGCGAGCGGATCCTCGGGCGCCTGCGGCCGGGGGAGGGGATCATCGGGCGGATCTTCGCGACCGGCATGCCCATCGCCGTGCCCGACGTGGGGGACGAGCCGCTGTTCCTCAACCGGACCGGCACCTGGCGCGATCTCAGGGAGGAGCCGCGGGCGTTCCTCGGCGTCCCCGTCCGCCACGGCCGGACCACGCTGGGCGTGCTCACCGTCGACCGGCGCCACAGCGCGGGCCCCATCTCCTTCGAGCGCGACCTCCGCTTCCTCGAGATCCTCGCGGGCATGATCGGCGCGCGCGTCCGGCTGCAGGAGCTCGAGAACCCGCGCCGCCGGGCGGTGCTGGAGGAGGAGGCCGGCGCGCCCGAGGCGCGGCTCCCGGGCATGGTGGGGGTGGGGCGCCGGATGCGCGAGGTGCTCGAGCGCGTCGAGCGGGTCGCCCGCAGCCGGGCGACCGTGCTCGTGCGCGGCGAGAGCGGCACCGGGAAGGAGCTCGTCGCGCGGGCGCTCCACGAGGCGAGCCCGCGCACCGGGCGGCCCTTCGTGGCGCTCAACTGCGCGGCGCTCCCGGAGGCGCTCCTCGAGAGCGAGCTCTTCGGGCACGAGAAGGGCGCGTTCACCGGGGCCGCCGCCGGCACGAAGGGCCGCTTCGAGCTCGCCGACGGCGGGACGCTGTTCCTCGACGAGGTCGGCGAGCTGTCCCTCTCCGCGCAGGCCAAGCTCCTCCGCGCCATCCAGGAGCGCCAGTTCGAGCGCGTGGGGGGGAGGCGCCCGGTGACCGTCGACGTCCGCATCGTCGCGGCGACGAACCGCGATCTCGACGCCGCCGTGAAGGAAGGCGAGTTCCGGCTCGACCTCTTCCATCGCCTCTCCGTCGTGACCGTGCTGCTCCCCCCGCTGCGCGAGCGGCGCGAGGACCTCCCGGCCCTCGCGGAGCACCTCGTCCGCGAGCTGTCGGAGGAGAACGGGCGCGAGGTGCGGCTCGGCGGGGACGCGCTCGAGGCGCTCCTCGCGCACGACTGGCCGGGCAACGTCCGGCAGCTCCGGAACGTGCTCGAGGCGGCGATCGTCTCGACCGAGGCGGCGGTGCTGCGGGCCGCCCACCTCGGGCTCGAGCCGGCGCGCGAGGCGCCGGGGGACGCGTGCGCCCGCGACGCGAGGGCGAGGGCGGCGGGCCTGGACGCGCCGCCCGCGGCGGCGGCGGAAGGAGCCGTCCCGGCCGGCGAGGAGCGCGAGGTGCGGCTCGCGCTCGAGCGCGCCGGGTTCGTGAAGGCGAAGGCGGCGCGCCTGCTCGGGATGACGGTCCGCCAGCTCGACTGGCGCGTCCGCAAGTACGGGATCGCCGTCGAGCGGTTCTGAACGGCCCGCGCGCGGCGCGGAGGTGAACGTGGACGAGGACGTCGCGATCCGGGGGGCCACCCCGGCGGACACGGAGCCGCTCGCGCGGCTCCTCGGGATCCTGTTCTCCATCGAGGCGGACTTCCGCCCCGACCCGGAGCGGCAGCGGCGCGGGCTCGCGCTCATGCTCGGGGAGCCGGAGCGCCGCGCGGTGCTCGTCGCCGAGCGCGGGGGCGAGGTCGTCGGGATGGTCACCGCCCAGCTCGTCGTCTCCACCGCGGAGGGCGGGCCGGCGGCGCTCGTCGAGGACCTGGTGGTCGATGCGGCGGAGCGCGGACGCGGCGTGGGGCGCCGGCTGCTCGAGGCGATCGAGGGCTGGGCCGCCGCGCGCGGCGCGTCGCGCCTGCAGCTCCTCGCGGATCGGGAGAACGACCCGGCCCTCGCCTTCTACGCGCGGACGGGCTGGCGGGCGACGCGCCTCGTGTGCCTGCGGCGCGGCGGCCGCTGAGCCTGAACGGCGCATCATGTTCCGGAAATCGAGTCGACGAGCGAAGCGAGTCCGCCGGGGCGCCACCGCGATGGCGGCGAAGCCGCCCGCGGCGGCGCACGGGACCCGGCGCGCCGGGGTGGGGCCCCGACGAGCTCTGCTCGGCGGGGCGGGGGCGCAGCCCTCATCATTCGTCACAAGTTCGGGTACTCGCCGGACGAGCGGCGGGTGTTTCGACCACGGCTTCCGTGCGCATGACGGATTCGGGGCATCGACGGGGTCGGCGCACGCGCTCGTGCTCGACCCCGAT
>NZ_JALCZC010000043.1:0-34804 GCF_022690805.1 Anaeromyxobacter sp. SG66 | reverse complement strand
ACGCCCTCGCGCGCGCGAGGGCCGATGGCTCTCGGCAGCGTGACCGTGAAGACGCTCCCCTTCCCCGGCGCGCTCTCGATCGAGAGCTCCCCTCCGAGGAGCGCCACGAGCTCGCGCGCGATGGAGAGCCCGAGCCCCGTGCCCCCGTAGCGCCGGTTGATCGTGCCGTCGGCCTGCCGGAACGCCTCGAACACGAGGCGCTGCTTCTCCTCGGGGATGCCGATGCCGGTGTCCCGGACCGACAGCGCGACGCGGTCGTCCGGCGCGGACGAGACTCGCAGGATGACCCCGCCGCGCTCCGTGAACTTGAACGCGTTCGAGAGGAGGTTCTGCAGGATCTGGAGCAGGCGCTGGGGATCGGTCGTGAGCTCCGCGGGCGCCCCCGGCTCGATGATCCGCTCGAACGCCAGGCCGCGCTCCGCCGCGATCGGCGCGAACGTGAGCGCGAGCTGCTCCACGAGCCGCGCGATCGGCAGCGCCTCCGGGTGGACCTCCAGCCGGCCCGCCTCGATCTTGGAGAGGTCGAGGATGTCGTTGATGAGCGCGAGCAGGTCGCTGCCCGCCTGGTGGATCGTGCGCGCGTACCTCACCTGCTCCTCCGTGAGGTTCCCGGTCGCGTTCTCGCCGAGGAGCTTCGCGAGGATGAGCGCGCTGTTGAGCGGGGTGCGGAGCTCGTGCGACATGTTGGCGAGGAACTCCGACTTGAACCGGCTCGCGCGCTCGAGCTCGCGCGCGCGCTCCTCGAGCTCCGCGCCGCGCCCGGCGAGCTGCGCCCGCTGATCCTCGAGGACCGTGGCCTGCTCCTCGAGCTGGACGTTCACCTGCTCGAGCTCCGCCTGCTGTTCCTCGAGCCGAGCCTGGGACTCGCGCAGCGCGTCGGCCTGCGACTGCAGCTCCTCGTTCGCGACGCGCAGCTCCTCCTGCTGCACCTCGAGCCGCTCCGCCTGCCGCTGCGTCTCCGCGAGCAGCTCCTCGAGCCGCGCCCGGTCCCGGGCGGAGCGGAGCGAGATCCCCAGCGGCAGCGCGATGCGGTCGAGCACCTCGACGTCGAGGTCGTCGAACGGTCGGAACGCGCCGAGCTCGACGACGCCGTTCACCTCGTCGTCCACCCTCGACGGCGCGAGCACGAGGGCGCGCGGGTCGGCCGCGCCCGCGCCGGAGGTGACGCGCAGGTAGCCCGGCGGGACGTCGTTCACGACCCGCACGCGCCCGGCCACCGCGACCTCTCCCGGGAGCCCCTCCCCCTCCGCGAACGGGGCGGGCGCGCCGCCCGGCGCTCCCGCGAGGGCCGCGCGCCGGTGATAGCGGCCGTCGTCGCCCGCCACGTGCAGCACGCCGATCTCGGCGCCGAGGTGGTTCGCGATCGCGCGGAGCGCGTCGGCCGCGACCGCCTCGACGGCCTTGTCGCCCTGCAGCGCGCGCCGGACCACGGCCGTCCCCTCCCGCAACCACTGCTCCCGCGCGACCTCCGCCCGCGCGCGCACCGTGGCCCGGACGATGAGCGCGACCACCCAGACCATCACGAGGCCGATCACCCTGTTCGTGACGGGCAGCCAGGCGGGGAGGCCCACCGGCGCCGCGGGCGACAGGTGGTAGCCGACCGCGACCAGGGCGGTGGCCGCGGTGGCGGTGGCGAGCGGCGCCCACGCGGTTCGCGCGAGCAGCGTCAGGGCGACCGGCACTGCGTACAGCGCCCACTCGGCGGAGCCGAGGGGGCCCACGGCGTCCGCGCCGAGCACGGCCAGGAGGGCGAGGGCGAGCAGCGCGAGGAAGGCGGGCGATTCGCGGGAGGGCGGCTTCGGCATCGTCTGGCCAGCGATAGGGTCGATCGCATGGCGCCCGGACGCCAGGGGCTGTCCCCCGCCCCCTCGGGCGAGCCTCCGCCGACCCGCGCCCCGAGGGGTCGTGTCAGTTGGCAAGGCGCGTTGCGTTAATTTGATTAGGGAATCAGGGGAGGTAGCGCCATGGCCGTGACGCAGCGCAATGACGAGATGCAGCGCTCCCGCGAGGTGGCCGAGGCGGCACGGGAGGCCGAGTGGCAGGGTGCCGGGTTCCTCCGCGAGCTGTTCCTCGGGAAGCTTCGGCTGGATCTCATCCACCCCTATCCGCTCGATCGGGCGGAGCGTCCCGAGTTCCAGCGCTTCTACGCGGAGCTCGAGCGGTTCCTGCGCGAGAAGGTGGATCCCGTCCGCATCGACGAGACCGGCGAGTATCCGCCGGAGGTCCTCGACGGGCTCCGCAAGCTCGGCGCGTTCGGGATGAAGGTGCCGGTCGAGTACGGCGGCCTGGGGCTCACCCAGGTCGAGTACGGCAAGGCCATGCAGCTCGTCGGCGGCTACGACGCGAACGTCACCGCCCTGCTCTCGGCGCACCAGTCGATCGGCGTCCCGCAGCCGCTCAAGCTCTTCGGCTCTCCCGAGCTGAAGAAGAAGTACCTGCCGCGCATCGCGAAGGGCGCGGTGAGCGCGTTCGCGCTCACCGAGGTGCAGGTCGGCTCGGATCCGGCCCGCCTCTCCACGAGCTACGAGCTCAGCCCCGACGGCAGGCACTACGTCATCAACGGCTCCAAGCTCTGGTGCACGAACGGCACCATCGCCGAGCTCCTCGTGGTCATGGCGAAGAACCCGCGCACGAGCGCCATCAGCGCGTTCGTGGTGGAGGCGGACTCGGAGGGCGTGGAGGTCACGCACCGCTGCAGGTTCATGGGCCTCCGCGCGCTCGCCAACGCCGCCATCCGCTTCACGGACGTGAAGGTCCCGGTCGAGAACCTCATCGGCAAGGAGGGCCGCGGCCTCAAGATCGCGCTCACGACGCTCAACACCGGCCGGCTGTCGCTCCCGGCCGCGGTGGTCGGCGGCGGGAAGCGGTTCCTCGAGCTCTCGCGCAAGTGGTCCCAGGCCCGCGTCCAGTGGGGCCAGGAGATCGGCAAGCACGAGGCGATCGCGCACAAGCTCGCCGGCATGGCGTCCACCGTCTTCGCCATGGAGGCGGTCTCGGATCTCGCCCAGTCGCTCGCCGACCGGAAGGGCTACGACATCCGCCTCGAGGCCGCCGCGGCGAAGGAGTGGAACACCGTCGAGGCCTGGCACCTCGTGGACGAGACGATGCAGATCCGCGGCGGCCGCGGGTACGAGAAGGCGAGCTCCCTCGCCGCGCGCGGCGAGGCGGGCGTCGACGTGGAGCGCGCGATGCGCGACCTGCGCATCAACCTCATCTTCGAGGGCTCGTCGGAGGTGATGCACCTCTTCATGGCGCGCGAGGCGGTGGACAAGCACCTCGAGATCGCCGGCGCCCTCATCGACCCGAAGGTGCCGGTCTCGAGCAAGCTCGCCCAGCTCCCGAGGCTCGGGGCGTTCTACGTGCCCTGGTACCTCGGCCTGTGGGCGCGGGGTCTCTTCGCCCCGCGCTACCGCGAGTTCGGCAGGAACGCGAGCCACCTCCGCTTCGTCGAGCGCTCGAGCCGCAAGCTCGCGCGAGAGATCTTCCACTCGATGGTGGTCTTCCAGGCCGCCGCGGAGCGGAAGCAGGCGTTCCTGTTCCGCCTCGTGGACATCGCGAACGAGCTCTTCGCGATGGCGGCGAGCGTGACGCGCGCGCAGGCGATGAAGAACGCCGGCCTCTCCGAGGCGGCGGACGCCGCGAGGCTCGCCGATCACTTCTGCCTCGGCACGCGCCGGAAGGTGCGTGCCCTCTTCGGCGCGCTCTGGAGCAACGACGACGCGAGGAGCTACGCGATGGGCCGCGAGGTGCTCGAGGGCAAGCACGCCTGGCTCGAGCAGGGCGGCATCGGCCTCGGCGTGACGGTCGAGGAGCTCCGCCCGAAGCTGCCCGTGACCCCGGCCGCGCGGCCAGCCGCCGTCGGGGAGGCGGGCGGGCATGCCCTGTTCGCCGAGCCGCAGCCGGTCTCCTGACGCTCCGCCCCCATGGGAGACGCCCGCGCCCGCTCCGGTCCGCCGGGGCGGGCGCTCGCGCGACGCTGCCAGACCGCGCGGAAGACGTGACGAATGGAGAACGGACGACGCGTGGGGGGACCGGTCGCACTCGCGGTCGAGTCCCCCTCCCCTACGGCGCCGGCGGCGCCAGCGCCCGGATCCCCTCCGCGATCGCGCGGCACACGTTGTCCACGAGGTCCTCCCGCGCGTTCACCACGTAGACGTGCGGCCCGACCGACCACGTCTCTCGGAACAGGCGGCGGACCGGCCCCGCGCCGCCGCCGCGCGCGAGGGCGAGCTCGAACATCGGGACGATCTTGTCCCCGAGGCGGAGCGCCGTGTCGACGACGAAGAGCGCGACGTCGGGCCGGACCGCCGAGACGCGGCGCAGGAACGCGCCGACCTCCGGCTGGGTGACGTGCTTGGGCGGGGACGACTTCACCTCCAGGTAGATGAGCTTCCCCTCGCCGGCCGCGACGACGTCGAGGTCGCCGCCGACGCCGGGCGCGCCGGAGCGGACGCCCGTCGCCACCTCGAGCGCGAGCCGCGCGCGCAGCTCCTCGCCGAGCCACCACTCGAGCGTGCCGCCGAAGGTGCGCGGCCGGTGCACGAGCCGGTAGCGGCCGCGGGGGAGCGGCGCGGCGAGCCCCATGGCGACCAGCGCGTCGGCCAGCTCGCGCGCCTTCTCGGCGGCGACGTAGCGCGTCGCCTGCCCGGGCGTGAACCCCGCGCCACGCAGGATCGCGCCGCGCAGGAACAGCCGGAAGGCGTAGTGCCGGAGGCGCTCGACGAGGGCCGCGACGGCGGCGGGATCGTGCCCGGGCGGGAACGGCAGGTCGTGCCGCGACGGGCGCGGGTCGAGGCCCCGCCGCTGCAGCATCGCGAGCGGCTCCGAGACCGGCGGCCGCGCCGTGCTGCCCGGCGCCGCGCGGGCGGCGCGCGCCTCCAGCTCGGCCGCGGTCCGCCGCGCGCCCATGGACCGTCAGGGCCCCGGCGCGCGCGCGTCGCTCGCCCGTTCGCGAATCATGATCGGCCGTTCAGCGTACGGCGGTGTAGAGCTTCACCGCGAACCAGGCCCGCTCGTCCGTCCAGGTCCGCTCCGGGCGCCAGCCGGCGATGAGCGCGAGCGCGTCGAAGGCGCGCGGCTCCCACTTGTACGCGCTCTCGGTGTGGATGGTCTCGCCGGCGCGGAACGCGAAGGGCTCGCCCGCCACGGTGACGATCTGCGGCTCCAGGCTCTCGAGGTGCATCTCCACGCGCGAGTAGTCCGGGTCGAAGATCGCGCGGTGGCGGAACGAAGAGAGCCGGAAGTCCCCGCCGAGCTCGCGGTTCATGCGCGCGAGCAGGTTCAGGTCGAACGCGGCGGTGACGCCGCGGGCGTCGTCGTAGGCGCGGACGAGGGTCCGCTCGTCCTTGGCGAGATCGACGCCGATGACGAGCGCGCCGCCCGGCCCGGCGTCGCGCGCCATCCGCCGGAGCAGCGCCACGGCCTCGGGCGGATCGAAGTTGCCGATGGTCGAGCCCGGGAAGAACGCCACGCGCCGGCGCGCGGGGAGCTCCCCGAGGGGCAGCGCCATGGGCGCGGTGAAGTCGCCCACGAGCGGCAGGACCGGGAGGCGCGGGAACTGCCGGCGCAGGGACTCGGCGCCTTCGAGGAGCGCGTCCCCGGAGATGTCGACCGGCACGTAGCCGGCGGGCCGCTCCAGCGCCGCGAGCAGGAGCGCGGTCTTCCGGCCGCTGCCGGCGCCGGGCTCGAAGACGAGCGCGCCGGGGCCGATCGCCTCGGCGATCTCACCGGCGTACCCCTCCAGGATCCCGAGCTCCGTCCGCGTCGGGTAGTACTCCGGCTGCTCGCAGATGAGCTCGAACAGCGCCGAGCCGCGGCGGTCGTAGAGCCACTTCGGCGGCAGCGCCTTTCGCGGCAGCGACAGGCCGCGCACCACGTCCTCGCGGAACCGGGCGGACTCGCTCGTCCGCTCCCCCACCCCGATGCTCGCACCCTCGAGTCCGATCACGCCCCGTCCCTCGCCAGTCGTACGCCCGTGAACTGCCAGCGCGCCCCCGGAGGGAAGAAGTTCCGGTACGTCGGGCGCACGTGCCCCCGCGGCGTGGCGCACGAGCCGCCGCGCAGGGTGAGCTGGCTGACCATGAACTTCCCGTTGTACTCGCCGAGCGGCCCCGCCAGCGGGCGGAAGCCCGGGTATGGCGCGTAGGCGGACGAGGTCCACTCCCACACGTCGCCGAGGAGCTGGCGGAACCCCGGACCGGCGGCGGCCGGCGCGGGGTGGAACCGTCCCGCGTCCGCGAGCGTCCCTTCGGCGGTGGCGCTCGCTCCGGCCGCCGCCGCCTCCCACTCGACCTCGGTCGGCAGCCGCGCGCCCGCCCACCGCGCGTAGGCGTCCGCCTCGTAGTACGAGACGTGCGCGACGGGCTCCGCGGGATCGAGCGGGCGCGGGCCCGCGAGCGTGAAGATCGCCCATCCGCTCTCCCCGCGCTCCCAGTAGAGCGGCGCCTTCCAGTCACCTGCGCGCGCCGCGGCGAACCCGTCGGAGAGCCACAGCTCGGGCCGCCGGTAGCCCCCGTCCTCCACGAAGGCGAGCCACTCGCCGTTCGTGGTGGGCCGCGTCGCGAGGGCGTGCGGCTCCAGGAGGGCGCGGTGGCGGGGCCGCTCGTTGTCGAACGCGAACTCGCTCCCGCGCGCGCCGACCTCGACGATCCCGCCGTCGCGCGGGACGTAGGCGAGCGGCGGGGCGGAGGCGGGCGCCGGTCTCCCCGGGAGGGCGTCCGGGGCGTAGGCGGGGCGGAGCGGGTTCGAGAAGAAGGCGTGCTTCACGTCGGTGAGGAGCAGCTCCTGGTGCTGCTCCTCGTGGGCGATCCCCAGCTCCACCGTGGCGAGGACCTCGTCCCCGGGGCGCGCGGCGAGCGCCGCCGACATCCGCTCGTCCACGTTCGCGCGGTAGCGGAGCACCTCCGCCAGCGAGGGGCGAGAGAGCAGGCCCCGCTGCGGCCTGGGCTGCCGCGGCCCGACCGCCTCGTAGTAGGAGTTGAAGAGGTACGCGTACGCATCGTGAAACGGGCGGAAGGCCCGCTCCACCCGGGGGAGCACGAACGCCTCGAAGAACCAGGACGTGTGCGCGAGGTGCCACTTCGCCGGGCTCGCGTCCGGCATCGATTGAACGGCGGCGTCCTCCGGCGAGAGCGGAGCCGCGAGCGCGACGGTGCGGCGGCGGACGTCAGCGAGCCGCGCGGCCAGCGTCCCCGCGCGATCCGCCCCTCCTGCGCCCCCCACGCTTTCCCTCACCCGTCCTCCCTGGCGCGCCGGACGGACGGTCCGCGTCCCGCGCCGGCTCTGAACCTTTCCACGCGCGGAGAGCCAGGCAACGCGGCGGACCCCTTTCGCTTAGCCCCAGCGGAGGCTGCGCGCTCGGGCGTCCGGGAGCGCGCCTCGGCGCCCCGGCGGGTCCACGCCTCCGAACCGTCGCGCCTGCGAACCGGTGCGGCCGCGCCGCTTCCGCGCTACCCTCCCGCGCCGTGAACGGTCCCCGAGAGGAGATCACCCGCCGCCTCGAGGCGCGCCGCGCGGCGGTCGCGCGGCTCGACCGCGCCGACGCCCGCATCGCGTGGGGCCGCCTCGCGATCTTCGCCGCCGGCGCCGCGCTCGCGTGGCTCGCGTGGGGCCAGCACCGGCTCTCGGCCGGCTGGCTCCTCGGGCCGCTCGCCGCGTTCGTGGCGCTCGCCGTCGTCCACGATCGCGTCCTCTCCGCGCGCGCTCGCGCCCGGCGCGCCGTCGCGTTCCACACGGCGGCGCTGGCGCGCATGGACGGAACGTTCGCCGGCGCCGGCGCCGGCGGCGAGCGGTTCGCCGATCCCGCCCACCCGTACGCGCTCGACCTCGACCTGTTCGGCCGGGGCTCGCTGTTCGAGCTCCTCTGCGCCGCCCGCACGCGCCCGGGCGAGGAGCGCCTCGCGGCCTGGCTCCTCCACCCCGCGCCGGCGGCGGAGGGCCGAGCCCGCCAGCGCGCGATCGCCTCGCTCGCTCCGCGCCTCGATCTGCGCGAGGACCTCGCGGTCCTCGGCGAGGACGTCCGCGCCGGCGTGGACGCCGCCGGGCTCGCCGCGTGGGGCGAGGCCGCGCCCCTCCTCCCGGCCTTCGTGCGGCCGGCGGCGCTGGCGCTCGCCGCGCTGGCCGTCGCGGCGGCGGTCGCCTGGGGAGTGGGGCTCGGCCCGGCGCCGCTGCTCCTCGTCCTCCTCGGGGAGTGGGCGTTCTCGCGCGTCCTGCGCGGCCGGATGGCCCACGTCCTCGGCGGGGTCGAGCACCCCGCGGCGGAGCTGCGCGTGCTGGCGCTGCTGCTCGAGCGGCTCGAGGCTGAGCCGCTCGACGGCGACGCGCGCCTCGGGGCGCTCCAGGCGTCGCTGCGCGGCGCCGGGGCGCCCGCCTCCGTCCGGATCGCCGCCCTCGTCCGCGTGGTCGCGCGGATGGAGTGGGGCCGGAACCAGTTCTTCGCCCCCCTCGCGTTCGCGCTCGCGTGGGGGCCCTTGCACGCCGCCGCGGTCGAGCGCTGGCGCGCGGCGTCCGGCCGCGGCATCCGGCGCTGGCTCGAGGCGGTGGCGGAGCTCGAGGCGCTCTCCTCGCTCGCGGGGTATGCCTACGAGCATCCCGGCGACGCCTGGCCGGAGCTCCTGGACGGAGGTCCGGGTCGCGGGCCGATCCTCGAGGCCGAGGGGCTCAGGCACCCGCTGCTGCCCGGCGCGGTGCCGAACGATCTCCGTCTCGGCGGCGAGGGTCCGCGCGTGCTCCTCGTCTCCGGCTCGAACATGTCCGGGAAGAGCACCTACCTCCGCACCGCCGGCGTGAACGTCGTGCTCGCCCTCGCCGGCGCGCCCGTCCGCGCCGCCCGCATGCGCCTCACGCCGGTCCAGGCCGGCGCCACGCTGCGGATCCAGGACTCGCTCCAGGCCGGCAAGTCCCGCTTCTACGCCGAGATCACGCGGCTCAAGGAGCTCGCCGACCTCGCGGCGGGCCCGTTCCCCCTCCTCTTCCTCCTCGACGAGATCCTCCACGGCACGAACTCGCACGACCGCCGCATCGGCGCCGAGGCGATCGTGCGGGGCCTCCTCGACCGCGGCGCCCTCGGGCTCGTCACGACGCACGATCTCGCCCTCACCGAGCTCGGCGGCTCGGACGGCGTGCTCGCGAACGGGCACTTCGAGGATCAGGTGAAGGACGGCGAGATCGCGTTCGACTACCGGCTGCGGCCGGGGGTCGTCGCGCACTCGAACGCCCTCGCGCTGATGCGCGCGGTCGGGCTGAGGGTGTGAGGGGGCGCGCGCCCCGCCGGCTCACCTCGGCGCCTGCGGGCGGGGGCGGAGCTACTCCTCCAGCGTGAGGATCTCCGCCCCGTCGTCGGTCACTGCCAGCGTGTGCTCGAACTGCGCCGAGCGCTTCCCGTCCGCGGTGACGGCGGTCCAGCCGTCGTCCCAGAGCAGGTCCTGCCAGGTCCCCTCGGTGATCATGGGCTCGACCGTGAACGTCATGCCCTTCTCCATCGTGCGGCGCAGCGACGGATCGTAGTGGTGCGGGATCTGGATCGTGGTGTGGAACGTCTCGCCGATGCCGTGCCCGCAGTAGGAGCGGACGACGCCGTAGCCGTGGCGCGACGCGTGCGACTCGATGGCGCGCCCGATGTCGGAGATGGGCCGCCCCGGACGGACGGCCGCGATGCCCTTCGCGAGGCACTCGCGCGCGACCTGCACGAGCCGGCGCCCCTCGCCGTCCACCTGGCCGACGAGGAACGTCGCCGAGCAGTCCCCGTGCATGCCGTCGAGGTAGACGGTCACGTCGAGGTTCACGATGTCGCCGTCCTCGAGAGGCCGGCTGTCCGGGATGCCGTGGCAGATCACCTCGTTCACCGAGGTGCAGAGGGACTTGGGGTAGCCGCGGTAGTTGAGCGGGCTCGGGTAGCCGCCGAGCCGCAGCGTCTCCGCGTGGGCGAGCTCGTCGAGGGCGTCGGTCGTGACCCCCGCCCGGACCGCCTCGCCGGTGACCCGCAGCACGCGGGCGGCCGCCCGGCAGGCGCGCCGGAGCCGCACGAGCTCCTCGGGCGTCTTCACGTCCCGGCCCTGCGCCTTGGGACGCCCGCTCGACGCGTAGTCCGGCCGCGGGATGGTGGCCGGCACGGCCCGCCGCGGCGATACGACCCCCGGCCGCAGGGGGCGGCGGTGCGGGCGCGCCGGCGCGTCCGGCGCCGCGCCGCGGGAGTCCTCGTCGAGGTGACACTTCTTGTACTTCTGCCCGCTCCCGCACCAGCAGGGGTCGTTCCGACCCGGCCGCGCCCGAGCGAGCAGCTCGGTCTCGTTCACGGGAGCCGTTTTAAGGGAGCCGGGGGGAGCGGGCAACTCGCCCGCTCAGATCTGCGACGGCGCGTCCGTCTGGCCGGGGATCTTGGCGCTGGCGTCCCCCTCCGCCTCCAGCCGGTCGAACATCTGCTCCATCCGCTCGCCGAGGTCCTCGAGCTCGTCCTTCGACAGCGCCTTGCGGACCTTGGGGAAGAGCTCCTTCTCCTCCTCCTCGACGTGGTGCTCGACCTGCTCCTTGAGCACCGACAGCTTCGCGTCGAACTGCGCGTCGTCGGCCCCGAGCTCGAGCAGGTCGGAGAGGATGCGCTTCATGGACAGGTGCTCCTCCACGGACTCGCGGAGGATGTCCTCGGTGTTCTCCTGCTTCGACTCCGGGTAGAAGAGCTTCTCCTCGATCTCGGCGTGCATCGCGAGCTGGTCCGAGATCTCCCGGCAGAGCTGCTCCTTCTTCTTCTTCGCCCGCTCCCCGGCGCTCTCGAACTCCTCGAAGAGCTCCTCCACCTCTCGATGCTGCTGCTCCAGTAGGTCGATGGCGTTCACGGTGTTCCCTCCCTCCTGGCAGCGTAGGCACGCGCCGCCGAAAAGGCGGAGGGGCGAGACCGGCGAACCGGCCCCGCCCCTCCGTCGCGCCTCGGGCTCGGGGGAAACCCCCTGGCGCTCGCGCGTCCGTCCGGGACGGACGCGCTCCCACGTCCGCCCGGCTACGCCGCCCGGCGCACGTCCGTGCGCTCGCCGGCCCTGTCAGCGCGGCGGAGCGCGACGTCCCGCGCGATGGCGCGCACCACGAACGTGAGGAGGAGCGCGGCGCCGCCGAGGAACACGAGGTCCGGCACGAGGCGCGCCCAGGTGACGGCGTGGATGAAGGCGCTGCCCGTCACCTCGGGGCTGCGGGCGTACCAAAGGCCCTTCTCGATCCCGATCGCGAACTGGTAGATGCCCGCGGGGAGGAGGGAGAAGACGATCATGCCCGCGAGGCCGCCGTTGAGGCCCCAGAACGCGCCCTTGAGGAGGCCGTCGCTCCAGGCGTCCTTGCGGACGATGTTCCGCATGGAGAAGAGCATGAGCGCGATGGCGAGGAAGCCGTACACGCCGAACAGCGCGCCGTGCGAGTGGATGGGCGTCGTGTTGAGGCCCTGCGCGTAGTAGAGGACGATCGGCGGGTTGATGAGGAAGCCGAGGACGCCGGCGCCCACCGCGTTCCAGAACGCGACCGCGACGAAGAAGTAGAGCGGCCACTTCCAGGGCTGCGCGTTCGGGCCCGACCGCGCGAGCTTCAGGTTCTCGTACACCTCGAAGCCGAGGAGCGTGAGCGGCACGATCTCGAGGGCCGAGAACGTCGCGCCGAGCGCCGTGATGAAGAGCGGGGAGCCGGTGAAGTACAGGTGGTGGAAGGTCCCGATGATGCCGGAGCCGAGGTAGAGCAGGATGGAGAAGTAGGTCGCGCGGAGCGCCGACTTCTGACCGACCGCCCCGATGCGGGCGAGGATGAACGCGAGCGCGACGGTGGCGAACACCTCGAAGAAGTTCTCCACCCACAGGTGCACGACCCACCAGCGCCAGTAGTCGGCGACGGCGATGTGCGTGCCCGGCGTGTAGAAGAGCCCGACCGAGTAGAAGAGCGGGATGGTGACCGAGGCGTAGAGCAGCAGGTGGGTGAGGCCGCCCTTGTCCTTCTCGGCCGCGAGCGCGGGCTTCACCGCGCGGTACACGAGCGCGAGCCAGAGGAGCATCCCGCCGATGAGCGCGAGCTGCCAGACGCGGCCGAGCTCGATGTACTCGTAGCCCTGGTGTCCGATGAGCCAGCCGTTCGGCCCGGAGAGCTTGCCGCGGACGCCGAAGTAGGTGCCGGCGAGGGCGCCGACGACGACGACCACGAGCGCGCCGAGGAGGGTGTAGACGAGGGCCTTCTGGCCCTTCGGCTCGTGGCCGCTCACCGCCGGGCCGATGAAGAGGCCCGTCGCGAGCCAGCAGGTCGCGATCCAGAAGACGGCGAGCTGGAGGTGCCAGCCGCGCGTCGCGGCGTACGGCAGGAGCTGCCCGATCTCGATGCCGAAGAGCTTGTTGCCCTCGACGGCGAAGTGGCCGGTGACGGAGCCCAGCGCCGCCTGGAGGATGAAGAGGACGATCGCGACGAGGAAGTACGGCAGCGCGGCGCGCTGGCTCGGGGTCGGGTTCGGCTCCGCGAGCGGCGCGAGCCGGGCGGGCTCCTCGTGATCCTTCCCGCGCAGCCGCAGGTAGAAGTAGATGGCCCCGAACGTGCCCAGGATGAGCAGCACGACCGAGACGATGGACCAGACGAGCGACGAGGGCAGCGGGCGGTTGCCGACGAGCGGGTCGTACGGGAAGTTCGCGGTGTAGCTGAACGTCTCGCCGGGGCGGTTCGTGCCCGCGGACCAGGCCGTCCAGAAGAAGAACGCTGTCATCGCCCGGGCGTCCCGGGGATCGGCGACGAAGCCCTTCGGGATCGACATCGGGTCGGAGCCCTCGCCGAAGAGCTTCGTGTAGTACGCGACCAGCGCGGGGAACGCCGCGGACTGGCCCGGCGAGAGCGTGAGCGTGCCGGTGGCGGGGTCGTAGCGGTTCTGGCGCAGCTCGGCGGCGACCTCGGCGTCGACGCGCCCGCGCTCGCCGGCGGGCAGCGCCTCCAGGTCTCCCTGCGTGAACGCGGCGGCGTCCGCGGGCGCGCGGCCGGCCGCGAGCCCCGCCGCGGCGAGGCCGACGCGGTGGAGCGCGTCGGCGGACCAGTCCGGCGCGAGGTACGCGCCGTGGCCCCAGATCGAGCCGGTCTGCTGCCCACCGCGGGACAGGTACTGCAGCTGGCCCTGGTGGATGTCCTCGCCCGTCATCACCACCTCGCCCGTCGCGGAGACGACGCGGTCGGGGATGGGCGGCTTGTGCTCGTTGATCTTCGCACCGCCGAAGATGAGGACGGAGAAGGCGGCGACGATGGTGAACAGCAGGATGGCGCGTCCCTTGTGGCTCATGGACTCTCCGGACTGCGGGGTATGAGGCTCGCGCGGCGGCGTGCCGTGGCAGCCGTGCGGGTGCGGGGTGAAGGTCGTGGGTTGGCGAGCGGGCGCGGGCCGCTAGCCGCAGCAGTCGTGGCGGTGCGGCTGGGTCGTGCTCGCGGCGGGGTGGATGGTGCCCGCGTGGCGGAGGACGAGCTCGTCGGCGAGCGCGTGGTAGCGCTCGTGCTCGCCCGCGCCGGTCTGCTCGCGCTCGAAGCGCTCGCAGTCCTCGGCGACGCGCTCCATCGCCTCGGGCGGGAGCCGCTGCTCCGCCATCGGGTAGAGGATGGCGTCTTCCTTGTGGATGTGGGCGTGGAGCAGGTTCGAGTACGCGTACGCGCCGTCGGCGATCTCCTGCAGGTCGGCCGGGGTCCACTCGCCGTCCTGCGCGGCCTTGGCGGCGAGCTCGCCCACGAGCGCCCTGCCCTGCGCGTGCTCGTGGAGCATCACCGCGACCGGACCGCCGTTCTTCGGGAAGCCGTGCGACACCATCGCGGCGAAGAGGATGTCCTCCTCCTTCCCGTGGTGGCAGCGATCGGCGAACTCGCGGATGAAGCCGACGAAGCGGCCGAGCTCCGCCTTGTCGGTCGTGCCCTTGCGGCGGGCCTCGTCGGCGAAGCCGACGAGAGCGTCCAGCACGCGCTCGATCAGGCGGTGCTCGTTCATGAGGGTCTCGATGGCGTCCATGGCTTCCTCTCCGTGCGGGGGCGACAGCGCGCACCCGTCCGTGAGCTAGAGCAAGGGCGTTGCCAACCGCCGAACCCCCCGGTCTTCCTGGGGTTCGACTCTCCAACGGGGGAACTCGCACCGCCGGGAGGTTGACGGACGCACCGGCATTTCGTTACTCACCGGCCCATGGTTGGCTCGATCCTGCCCGTCGTCTCGCACGAGGACCCGCACCGGCGCATCGTCGAGGAGGCGATCGAGGCGGTGCTCTCGACCGTCGATCTCGCCTCCGTGCTCGACCGCACGGGCCAGCTCCTGCGCCGCCACTTCGGGGTGACGCGCGTGGCGATCAACCGCATCTCTCCGACCGACCCGACCCGTGCAGAGGTCGTGCTCGTCTCGGACCCCCGCCAGCCCTCGCCGGAGCTCGGCACCTCCTTCCCGCTCGCGGGGTCCGCGGCCGGCAAGGCGCTCGGCGAGCGGACGCCCTGCGTCGTGGACCCGCTCCAGCCCAAGTCGCCCCGGTACCGCGAGGAGCCGCTGCTCGCCGCGTACGGCTACGGCTCCCTCGTCTCGTTCCCCCTCGTCTTCGAGAACGAGGTGCTCGGCACGCTCGACATCGCCCATCCGCCCGCGGAGGGGCTCCTCGACTGCTGCTTCGAGGTGGCGAAGCAGGTCGCGCACCTCGTCGCCATCGCCCTGCACAACAGCCTCATGGTCGAGGAGGTCCAGCGCCTCAACCGGCTCCTCGGGCGCGAGAACGCCCTCCTCAAGGAGGAGATCCGGCAGATCAAGCGCGACGCCCGCTACGTGGCGGAGAGCCCGGGGATGAAGGACGTCGTCGAGCGGGTGCGGCTCGTCTCGCCCTCCACGACCACCGTCCTCATCCGGGGCGAGACCGGTGTCGGCAAGGAGGGGCTCGCGCGGATGGTCCACGAGTTCAGCCCCCGCTTCAACGCACCGTTCGTCCCGGTGAACCTGGGCGCGATCCCCGAGGGGCTCATCGAGAGCGAGCTGTTCGGCCACGAGAAGGGCGCCTTCACCGGCGCGAGCCGCCGCCGCCCGGGCCGGTTCGAGCAGGCGGACGGCGGGACGATCTTCCTCGACGAGGTCGGCGACGCTCCACCCTCGGTGCAGGTGCGGCTCCTCCGCGTCCTGCAGGAGCGCGTGGTCGAGCGCGTCGGCGGGACCGAGCCGGTGAAGGTCGACGTGCGAGTCGTCGCCGCGACGAACCGGAACCTCGAGGAGATGGTCGCGCGCGGCACCTTCCGCGCGGACCTCTACTACCGCCTCGCGGTGTTTCCCATCGAGCTCCCGCCGCTGCGCGAGCGGCGCGACGAGATCCGGCCCCTCGCCATGCACTTCCTCGCGCGCCACGCGGCGGGGATGCACCGCCGCCCGCCCCGCGTCGCCGAGGACGTCTGGCGCGCCCTCGAGGCGCACGACTGGCCGGGCAACGTCCGCGAGCTCGAGAACTTCCTGCAGCGGGCGCTCATCCTCTCCCCCGGGCCCGAGCTGTCCCTCCCCGACCTGCCCGTCCGCCTCACGCAGGACGGCGCGCCGGCGGCCGCGCCCGACGCCGCGGCGCCCGGCACGTTCGAGGAGGAGGTCCGGGCGCTCATCGAGCGCGCGCTCTCGCACGCCGGCGGCCGGGTCTACGGCCCGGGCGGCGCGGCCTCCCTGCTCGGCCTCCGTCCGACGACGCTGCAGGGCAAGATGAAGAAGTACGGCGTCGCGCCCACGCGCGCGCGGCCGTAGCGCTCGCCCGGACGCGCCGGCCCAGCGGAGCCGGCGCGTGACGGGCGCGGGCTCACCCCGCCTCGCCGCCCCCGGCGATGGAGAGGATCTCCGCGAGGATGCCGCCCGCGGTGCTGGCCCCGCCGACGCCCGCGCCCTGCACGATGAGCGGCCGCTCCGCGTGTCGCGCGGTCGTGAACGCCACGTAGGCCTCCACGCCCACCAGCCGGGCCGCGGGGTCCGCGAGCTCCACCGCCTCCGGGCCCACCCGCGCGGAGACCCGGCCGTCCGGACCGGTCTGCAGGCGCGCGAGGTACCGCAGCACCTTGCCCTCGCCGCGGAGCCGCTCCACGCGGGCCGCGAGGGCGTCGTCGTGCGCGCGCAGCGCGGCGATGAGCGCCTCCGGGCGACCGGGCACGAGCGCCTCCCCCGGCACGAGCGGCTCGACCGAGACGTCCTCGAGCGCGAGCTGCGCGCCCATCTCCCGGGCGAGGATGAGCGCCTTGCGGGCGGCGTCGAGCCCGGAGAGATCGTCGCGCGGGTCCTCCTCGGCGTAGCCGAGCCCGATCGCCCACCGCGTCGCGAGCGACAGCGGCACGCCGCGGCCGAGCTCGGTGCAGAGGTAGCCGAGGGTCCCCGACAGCGAGCCGACGATGGACCGGATCCGGTCGCCGCTCCGCACGAGGCGCCGGAGCGTGCCGATGACCGGCAGGCTCGCGCCGACGGCCGTGTCGTAGCGGTACTGCCGCCCGTGGTGACGGCGCGCCTCCCGGAGCTGCTCGCGACGGCGCGGGGGCGCCGCGAGCGGCCGCTTGTTCGCGGCGACCACGTCGATGCCGCGACGGAACGCCTGCTCGTAGACCTCCTCCATCCCCTCCGCGGCGGTGAGATCCACGAGCACCGGCCGCGGCATCCCCGCGAGCCGATCGAGGAGCGCCGGCGCGCTCGCCGGGACGACGGGGCCGGACGCGGGCGCGGCGGCGAGCAGCTCGCGCCAGCGCTCGAGATCGACGCCCTCCGCCCGGACGAGCGCGCCGCGCCGGTCTGCGATGCCGACCACCCGCAGCACGGTCTCGTAGTCGAGCTCGAGCTCGGTGCGCTGGGCGCGAAGCTGCTCGAGGAGCTCCGCCCCGACCTTGCCCTTGCCGAGCACGAGGAGCGAGACGCCGTGCTCCGCGTAGGCGCGGTCGATGGGCGCCTCCCCCTCCACGGCCGCGCCGGCGACCCGCCGCCGCTCGCCCCGGAACTCCGCGACCATCTCCGAGAGGCGGTCGACGTCGATGAGGAACGCGTCGTGACCGTGGGGCGAGTCGAGCATCGCCAGCCGGGCGTTCGGCAGGAGCGAGGCCACCTCTCGCTGCTCCCACGGCCAGTACAGCACGTCCGAGTCGATCGAGACGACGAGCGTCGGCTGGCGCAGGGAGCGCAGCACGTCGTCGAAGTCGCCGCGCGCGCGGGACACGTCGTGCGTGTCCATCGCCCGCGTGAGCGTGACGTAGGTGGCCGGGTCGAAGCGGTCGACGAGCAGGCGCCCCTGGTAGCGGAGGTAGCTCTCGATCGCGAACAGGTCCTCGGTCTGCGGGCGCCGCGCGAAGCGCTGCTCGAACGAGGGCTGGCTCCGGTACGAGAGCATCGCCATCATCCGCGCCGCGGCGAGCCCCGCCGCCGGCGGATCGGCCGGGTCGTACGCGCCGTCCCTCCAGCGCGGATCCGCGTAGATCGCCTGCCGCTGCGCCTCGGACAGGCCGATGCACCAGGCCGAGTGCCGGGCCGTCGAGGCGATGAACACCACCGACTCGACGAGCTCCGGGTAGAGGAGCGCCCACTCCAGCACCTGCATGCCGCCGAGCGAGCCGCCGATCGCCATCCGCACGCGGCGGACGCCGAGCGCGTCGACGAGCGCGCGCTGGACGCGGACCATGTCGCGGACGGTGACGGCGGGGAACGCTCCCAGGTACGGCCGGCCGGTGGCGGGGTCGATCGAGGTCGGCCCGGTGGTGCCGTAGCAGCTCCCGAGGATGTTCGCGCAGACGATGAAGTCGCGCTCGGGGTCGAGCGCGCGCCCGGGCCCGAACATGCGCGCCCACCACTGGTCGGCGTCCGCCGAGCCGGTCAGCGCGTGGCAGACGACCACGCCGTTCCCGCCGTCGGCGGCGAGCGCGCCCCAGGTCCGGTACGCGACCTGGACGCGCTCGAGCCGGCCGCCGAGCTCGAGCTCGAGGCCGCCCGGCAGCTCGAGGGTGAGCGTCTCCGGCGAGACGAACGCCGCGCGCCCCGCCGCGGAGCGATCCGCGCTGCCCGTCGTCGAGGTCATGGACGGCGGAGGGTAACGACCGGGGATCCGGGGTGTCAAGGAGCGGCGGAGGGCAGCTCGACGGTGAACCGCGGCGTCGCCGAGCGGCGCTCTCCCCGACCTCGAGGCCGCCGCCAGAGCGCCGCGTGGGCGCCGGATCAGAGCGGGGTGGTCCCCGCCGCCGCGCTCCCCCCGGGCGCGAGGTGGGTCCGCAGGAACGCGGCGGTCTCCTCCCACCGGCGCACGACCGCGGTCGGCTCGGGGAGGAGGTGCGTGGCGCCCGCGACCGGCAGGAGCTCGAAGCGGCGGCCGGCTCGGAACAGCGCGTTCCCGAGCTTGAGCGCGTGGGAGAAGAACACGTTGTCGTCTGCGGTGCCGTGCAGGACGAGGAGCGGCCGCGTGAGCCCCGGGGCCCACGTGAGGAGCGAGCTCGCGTCGTACCCGGCGCGGTTGTCGTCGGGGAGCCCGAGGTAACGCTCGGTGTAATGCGTGTCGTAGTCGCGCCACTCGGAGACGGGCGCGCCCGCCACCGCGGCGTGGAACACGTCGGGGCGGCGCAGCACCGCGAGCGCCGAGGCGTAGCCGCCGAAGGACCAGCCCGTGATCCCGACGCGCCCGAGGTCCAGCTCCGGGAGCTCCGCCGCGAGCGCGCGCAGCCCGGCGATCTGGTCCTCCAGGACGATCGAGGAGAAGTCGCCCTTCACCGCGCGAGAGAACGCGCGGCCGCGGCCGGTCGTCCCGCGGCCGTCGATCCGGACGACGAGGAACCCCTGATCCGCGAGCCACTGCTCGGCGAGGAGCGGCGCGCGCACGGCGCGCGGTCCGGAGGGCCCGCCGTAGACGTCCACGACCACGGGGAGCTTCGCGCCCGGAGCCGCGCCGCGCGGGCGCACCACCGCCGTCCAGAGCCCCTCCCCCGCGCCGACGCGCCGGAGCTCGGTCGTGGGGGCGAAGGGCGGCTCCTCCGCGACGCTCGGCAGCTCCGCCAGCCGCTCCCCGCCCCGCGCGAACACGGTGGTGCGCGCCGCGTGGGTGAGCGTGGTCCACGTCACCGCCACCGCCCCGCCCTTCTCCGCCGCCACGGCGCGCGCGAGCGCGGGGCCGTCCTCTCCGAGCGCGAGCGTCTCGGGCGGCCCGCCGCGGCGCACGCGCTGCACCACGGTCCGCGTCGGATCCGGCGCGGCGGTGTAGACGAGCTCGTCCTCGTCGCGGTCGTAGCCGGCGAGGTCGACGAACCCGGACGACGCCGGGACGACGCTCGCGCGGAGCGCGCCGTCGGCGCCGCGCAGCTCCACCTCGGGGGCGCCGTTCCGCTCCGTCTCCCAGTAGAAGCTCCCGTCGCGCCGGAAGCGCGGGAACGCCTGGAAGAGCTCGACCCACGCCTCGTCCCGCTCGTCGAGCAGCACGCGCGTCGCGCCCGTCGCGGGGTCGGCCGCGAGGAGCCGCAGCTCGGTCTGCGCGCGGTTCTGCACGACGAGCGCGAGCGGGCCGCCCGCCTCCCAGCGCACGGTGGCGAGGTAGGGGAACGCCTCCCGGTCCCAGCGGACGAGGACCGGCCGACCCCCGGAGGCGGGCACCACGGCGAGGCGCACGGCCGCGTTCGGCGTCCCGGCGCGGGGGTACGCCACGTCCTCGCAGCGCGCCTCCGGGCGCGCCGGATCGCAGAGCGCGAGGCGCTGCACGGGCGCCACGTCCACCTCCGCGTAGGCGAGCCGGCGCCCGTCGGGCGACCACCAGTAGCCCTCCTGCCGCCCCATCTCCTCCTGCGCGACGAACTCGGCGAGGCCGTTCGTGATCGAGGCGGAGCGCGCGCGGGTGATCCGCCGGGTGCGGCCCGACGCGAGCTCGAGGACGTGCAGGTCCCGGTCCTTCACGAAGGCGAGCGCGCCGCCGTCCGGCGATAAGCGCGGATCGAGCACGCCGTCCGCCCCCGCGACCGGCGCGGCCCTCCCCGTCGCGCGCTCGAGGAGCCACAGGCGCCCGCCGAGCGCGAAGGCGATCCGGCGCCCGTCGGGCGACGCCGCGTAGTGCGTGATGCCGCGCGCGAGGATGCGCTGCCGCTCGAGCCGCGCCGCCTCCGCCGCCGTCGGGGCGAGCGCGCCGCCCGCGAGCGCCGCCGGCGAGAGGAGCTCACGCGTCTCGCCGGTGCGGAGGTCGGTCTCGTAGAGCGACTGGACGGCCGTTCGCGGCCCCGAGCGGAGGAAGAGCGCGTGCTGCCCGTCCCGCGCGAGCGTGACGCGGGTCGGCCTGCCGGCGCGGAAGCCGCGGGTCTCGGCGAGCTGGGTGAGGAACGGGGCCTGCGGCGGGGGCACGGGCGGCTGCGCCGCGGCGAGGAAAAGCGAGCAGAGGAGCGTCACCATGCGGGCCCATGTCTTAGCACGGGCCTCGCGCGACGCAGCCGGGCCGCCGAAAGCGCGAGCGCCGCCGGGGAGCTCCCGGCGGCGCCGTGATCACCGCTGGATCGCGTCATCGCGTCAGCGCGTCAGCGCGTGCGGCTCGTGCGGCTCGTGCGGGACGTGCGCCGCGCCGTGCCGCGCCGGGCCGCGCCGCGCTTGGTCGTCGTGCCGCGCTTCGAGCTGGTGCGCGCCGCGGAGGAGGAGCGCCCCGCCCGCGCGCCGGAGCGGCTCTTCTTGCCGCCCTTGCGGCCGATCTCCGAGTAGAACTCCGGGCCACGCGCGCGAAGCGTCGCGTTCCCGCCCTTGCGCCCCGCGTCGCTGCGGGAGGCGCCGCTGCGGCGGCTGCCGCGCGCGCGCGCCGTGGCGCCCTTCCGGTTCGTCGTCTTCTTCGGCATGCGTTCCCTTCTCCCGAGCGCTCGCGTGCGCTCGCTTCCTTTCGCGGAAACCCTGCTCACGGTGGGTCGCACCCGCAAGCGCTCGGGGCCCCCGGCCCGGGCACCGAGCAGGCGGAAGCGCCCGCAGAGGAGGTCGGCGAGCCCCTCCGCGTCGTCGGGATCGAGCGCGGGGATCCGCCGCCGCGTGGGCCGCGTGCCGACGATCGCGAACACGCGCGGGTCTGCGTCCGCGAGCAGCGCCCGCGACACGCCGGGGCGGTACACCTCCACGCGCGGGAGCGGCTCGCGCTTGAAGCCCTCGGCGAGCACGAGATCCACCTCGGGCAGGAGCCGCGCGAGCGCCCGCGCGCCGCCGGCGGGGGGGCCGAAGTAGGCGAGCCCGTGCGGACCCTCGATGGCCGCCGCGACCGCGCCGGCGCGGCGCAGCACGTCGGTGTCCTTGCCGGGCACGTCGAACGGGTGCGGGTGGCCGGTGTGCTTCAGGACCCCCACGCGAACGCCGCGGCGCACGAGCACCGGGATGAGGCGGGAGAGGAGCCGCGTCTTGCCGGCGCCGGAGGCCCCGGACACGGCGACGAGGGGCGCACGCCTCACGCGTCGTCGCCGAGCAGCCACGCCGTCACCTCCGCGCCCTCGGGGAGATCGCCCGCGTCGGCGGGCACGAGGAGCAGCGCGTCCGCGAGCGCCGGCCCGCGCACCTGCGCGGCGTCCTTCCCGAGCGGCCGCGCGCGCCCGCCGCCCTCGAGGCGCGCCCACACGAGCCGCGCGCGACCCGGTCTGCCCTCGGTGACCTCCGCGAGCCTCACGGGTAGCGCCGGGCGCTCGCGGCGGGCCGCACCGGCCCGGGCGAGGAGCGCGGGCCGCGCGAACACCTCGAACGCGACGAGGCAGGCGGAGGGGCTGCCGGGCAGCCCGAACACCGGCGTCGTGCCGGCGAGCGCGAACAAGAACGGCTTGCCGGGCTTCATGGGCACGCCGTGCACGCGCACGTCCGCGCCGAGGCCGGCGAGCGCCGCGGGCACGTGGTCACGC
Organism: Anaeromyxobacter sp. SG66; assembly: GCF_022690805.1. Taxonomy (NCBI): domain Bacteria; kingdom Pseudomonadati; phylum Myxococcota; class Myxococcia; order Myxococcales; family Anaeromyxobacteraceae; genus Anaeromyxobacter; species Anaeromyxobacter sp. SG66. The sequence continues at coordinate 12,988 of NZ_JALCZC010000043.1, read as the reverse complement.
TCGCCCACCGACACGCCGCCGATCGTGACGACCGCGTCGCAGGTCCGCGCGGCCTCCGCGACCGCGGCGGAGACCGCCTCGAGCCGGTCCTCGACCGCGCGGCGGACGACCTCGAGGCCGAGGGCGCGGACGAGGCCCGCGACCGCGACTCCGTTCGAGTCGGGCGTGCGCCCCGTCACGACCTCGTCCCCGGTGGAGATGACGGCCACCCGCGCGCGCCGGTGGACGCTCACCGGATCGGCGCCCACCGCGGCGAGGAGCGCCGCCTGGCGGGCGCCGAGGCGGGTCCCCGGCTCGAGCGCGAGCCCGCCCGCCGCGACGTCCTCGCCGGCGAGCCGGACGTTCTCGCCGTGCCGCGCAGCGGCGGCGAAGCGCACGCGCCCGCCCTCTGCGTGCGTCGCCTCCTCGCGCACGACCGTGTCCGCGCCGGGAGGCAGCGGCGCGCCGGTGAAGATCCGGACGGCGGTCCCGGGCGTGAGCGGCGCGCCCGCTTCCTCCCCGGCGTAGCGCGAGCCCGTCACGGCGAGCACGCAGGGCCCGGTCACGTCCTCCGCACGAACCGCGTAGCCGTCCATGGCCGAGCACGTCGCGGGCGGCGCGGGGACGCGCGCGCGCGCGGGCGCGGCGAGGTACCGGCCGGCGGCGTCGCCGAGGGCGACCTCCTCGGCCTCGAGCGGCGAGATCGCGGCGAGCACCTCGTCGCGGATGCGCAGGAGCCTCTGCATGCGCGCGCATCATGCCACGCGCGCCGCGGCGCGGGCCGTCCGCACGGCGCGGCACCCGCGCCTGCGGAGGTCGCCTGCGCTCTCGCCCGAGGCGACGCCGTGCGCGCCCCGGCCGCCGGTGCCGCGGCGCGCGGATCCGTCCTGCGCGAGCGGCCGCGAGACCGCGCGGGGACCGGGTGGAGGAGCGGGTCCCCGGACGAGTCTCCGCAAACCTTGCGCACACCGGAGGGCCCCCGAACCGCAAACGCATTGTCTGCACGGAGCGCCCTATAAAACCCCGGGCGTACGCGGGCCTAGCTCGTGCAAACAGACGCCGATCAAGTAAAAGGAAGTCTGTCGCGGGGGAGGAACTGCGGTGCTCTCGAACGCTCCGGTCTCTGACTGCAACGCCTGCTCGCTGGGTCTCGCTTCGCAGGGGCGCTGCCGGCTGACGCCCACCTCGCGCGAGTCCGGCGCCACGATCTGCGCGCAGGGCGAGCGCCCCCGGACCGTCTATTTCGTCAAGGAAGGCTTCGTCGCCCTCTCGGCGGTGAGCCCGCGCGGCTCCGAGCTGCTCCTCTCGCTCCGCGGGCCGACGTCGCTCCTCTGCACCGAGTCGCTGCACGGCGAGCCCTCGCCCTTCGAGGTCCGCGCGCTGTCGCGCGTGAAGATCTGCGGGATCGGCGGCGACGCGATGTCCCAGTGGATCGGACCCGAGAAGAGCGCCGCGCGGGTCGTGCTCGATCTCCTGCTCACCGAGTCTCGCGCCCAGCGCGACGAGGTGAACTGGCGCCAGGGCGACTGCCTCTCGCGCGTCGCGCGCTTCGCGCTCGCTCACGCCCGCTTCCTCGCGGATCGCCCGAACGCGGTTCGCAAGCAGGTGGTGGCTCGGCTGCTGGGGATGCGCCCGGAGACGCTCTCGCGCTGCCTGACGAAGCTCGAGAAGGACGGTGTGGTCGACGCCTCTCGCGGCGTCCGCGTGCTCGATCAGCGCCGCCTCGCGGCGATCGCGATGGAAGACAACGCGGCCTGATCCCTGTTAGAAGAGGGCCGTCGCACCGAGGTTCAGAAAGGACTCCCGCATGTTTCCCAAGCTCGGAATGGGCGAGCTCGTCGTCATCCTGCTCATCGTCGTGATCCTGTTCGGGTCGAGCAAGCTCCCTCAGCTCGGAGCGGGCCTGGGTCAGGGCATCCGCAGCTTCAAGAAGTCGTTCTCGGGCGAGGACGAGGAGAAGCCGGCGGAGCCGAGCGCCTCCTCGCAGGATCAGGCGTCGAAGGCCGGCAAGCAGGCGTAGCCGACCTCGCACCGCGCGACCGCGCGGTCCCCATCTTCCGACTCTCGTCGGGGGCGAGCGCGACCGTGCTCGCCCCCGCGCCTTTTGCGGCCTTACCGGCGCGCTTCCCTTCCCGTTACCTCGCAAATGATCCTCGCCGGCGCGCGGGATGCGTCCCCCCGCCCGGACCCGCTCGAGCCGTCCCACCCCGTGTGGGCGCAGCCTCGCGCGCGCCGCGTTACGCGTTCGCTCGCACAGGCGGTCGCGAGCGGCCTGGAGACGCCCAGGCGGGTTGCGAGCCCGAGGAAAGCACCGGCTCGCGGGCCCGGCCGGCGGGCGAATCGCGCCGCTCCGCGCGGTCCCTCCGGAGCGTGACGCGAAGGCATCCCCCTTGAATGGTTGGAGGGTCACGCAGGGGGGAGAACACCATGAAGCGCATCCTGGTCGCCGTCGACGGCTCCGACTCATCGCTCAAGGCGGCCCGCATGGCCGCCGACATCGCGCTGCGCTTCGGCGCCAAGCTCTCGCTCGTCCACGTCGTCCCGAAGCTGCTGCTTCCGCCGGACGTGTACGGCCTCACCATCGCCGAGGTGGAGCGGGAGCACCGCGCCTACGCGGACCGCCTGCTCGAGCGTGCCGTGGAGGCCATCGAGGAGCCCGCCATCGAGGTCAGCACCTCCGTGCTGTACGGCGCGCCCGCCGAGGCGATCGCCGAGGAGGGCGCGGCGGCCGACGTCGGCATGATCGTCGTCGGGAGCCGCGGCCACGGCGCGGTGGCGCGCATGTTCCTCGGCAGCGTCTCCGACCGGCTCATACACATCAGCCCGAAGCCCGTCCTGGTGGTGCATTAGCCGGCAGCGCGCGCGGCACCGGACGCGCCGCCGCCGGGCCCGTGCGAGGGGGGGCTCCTGGTGCGGCAGCGCCGGGCCGTTCGCCCGTTGACCGGAGGGGGGCGCGCCGCTAGATGAGCGGTGTGCCCGAGACGGTCTTCGACGAGCTGAAGCGGTACGTCCGCTGGGGGGAGACCGACGAGCAGGCGCTCCGGACGCTGCACGGGTTCGCCGCGCCGCAGTTCCAGCTCCTGGCCGAGGAGTTCTACGACCGCATCCTCAAGCACGAGGGGGCGCGCGCCGCGCTCGCGGGCGGCGAGAGCCAGGTCGGTCATCTGAAGGTGACGATGGTCGCCTGGCTCGACCGGCTCCTCGCGGGGCCGTGGGACGAGGCGTACTGGGAGCAGCGCTACCGGATCGGCCGGGTGCACGTCCGCATCGGGCTGCCGCAGCACTACATGTTCGGAGCGATGAACGTGCACCGGACGGGGCTCGCGCGCATCGCCTACGAGGCGTTCCACGACGATCCGGACGCGCTCCAGCGCGTGCGGACCGCGCTCGGGAAGATCCTGGACCTCGAGCTCGCGGTGATGCTGCACACCTACCGCGACGACCTCCTCGCCCAGCAGGCGCGCGTCGAGCGGCTCTCCACCTTCGGTCAGCTCGTCGGCTCGATCGGCCACGACCTGCGCAACCCGCTCGGCGTGATCGAGACGTCGCTGTACATCCTGCGGACGCGCCTCGGCGAGGGCGACGAGCGCGCGAAGAAGCACCTCGACCGCATCGGCGAGCAGCTCGGCGTCGCGAACGGGATCATCACGAACCTGCTCGACATGATCCGTAACCGCCCGCTCGCCCGCGAGCGCGTCGCGCTGGCGGAGGTGCTGGGCGGCGCGGCGGCGGTGGTGAAGCGCCCCGCGGGCGTCACCCTCGACCTCGACGGGCTCGACGCGATCCCGGAGGTGGAAGGGGATCCGGTCCAGCTTCGGCAGGTGTTCGTGAACCTGCTCGAGAACGCGGTCTTCGCCGCGTCGCCCGAGGGCGCCGTGGCGGTCCGCGCGCGCGCGGCCGACGGGAGCGTCGCGCTCGAGGTGGAGGACACCGGCCCGGGCGTCGACCCCGCCACACGCAGGCGGCTCTTCGAGCCGCTCATCACCACCAAGGACAAGGGCATCGGTCTCGGGCTCGCGCTCGTGAAGCGGATCGCCGAGCGCCACGGCGGGACGGTCGAGTACTCCGATCGCCCGGGCGGCGGCGCGCGCTTCACGGTTCGACTGCCCGCCTGACGCGCGAGGTCTCCATGCGCCGCTACCTCATCGTGGACGACAACCGCGAGTTCGCCGAGAACCTCGCCGAGATCCTGCGGGACGCGGGCGACGAGGTCGCCATCGCGGAGAACGGGCAGGAGGCGCTCGAGCTCGCGCACGGGTCCCGCTTCGACGCGCTCCTCACCGACATGCGGATGCCGCTCATGGGCGGCGCGGAGCTCGTGCACGAGATCCGCCGGGTGGACCCGGAGGCCGCCGCGATGGTGATCACCGCCCACGTCGCGGACGACGCGATCGAGGCCGCGCGGCGCGAGGGGCTCCTCGCCGTGCTGCCCAAGCCGGTCGCCGTGGGTCGGCTCCTCGACCTGCTCGCGGTGGCGCGCCGCGACGGGCTCGTCGCCGTCGTGGAGGACGACCCCCGCATGTCGGACAACCTCTGCGAGGCGCTGCGCGGCCGCGGGTTCGCCGCCGTCACGGCCGCGTCGGTGCTCGAGACGGAGCGGCTCGGCCCGGTGAAGCCCTTCTGCGCGCTCGTCGACCTCCGCGTCCCCGGCGGAACGGACGGCGAGGCGATGCGCCGGCTCCGCGAGAAGTTCCCCGGGCTGCCGATGATCGTCGTGACCGGCATCCCCGAGGTCCCGGCGCTCCCGCACGAGGGGTACTTCACGAAGCCGTTCGACACCGCGGAGCTCCTCTCCGCCGTGGAGCGGATCCACCGCCACCGCGGCGAGGCGGTCGCGCGCCCATGAAGGACGCTCCCAAGCCGGCGCGCATCCTCGTCGTCGACGACAACGAGGGGCTGGTCGACAACCTCTGCGAGATCCTGGACGGCGCGGGCTACTCGGCGCGCGGCGCCGGGACCTGCCGGCAGGCGCTCGCGACGGCGCGCGACGGGTTCGACGTCGCGCTCGTGGACCTGCGGCTGCCGGACGGCGACGGCACCGCCCTCGCCCCCCAGCTGAAGGAGCTCTCGCCCGACGGAGAGGTGGTGCTCCTCACCGGCTTCGCCACCCTCGAGTCGGCGGTCGCGGCGGTGCGCGCGGGGGCCTGCGCGTACCTCGTGAAGCCGTGCGCGACGCAGGAGCTGCTCGTCACGGTCGAGCAGGCGATGCGGCAGGTGCGCCTCCACGGCGAGAAGCGCGAGCTCTCGCGGCGCGCCCAGATGGCCGAGCGGCTCGCCACGGTCGGCACCATGACCGCCGGCCTCTCGCACGAGATCCGCAACCCGCTGAACGCCGCGGCCCTGCAGCTCTCCGTCCTGGAGCGCCGCATCCAGAAGCTCCACAAGGACACCCAGGGGCCGCTCCTCGAGCCGCTCACGCTCGTGCGCGACGAGATCAGGCGGCTCGATCACATCCTCGAGGACTTCCTCCAGTTCGCCCGGCCGCGCGAGTTCGTGGCGCGGCCGATCGAGGTGGCCCCGCTCCTGAACCGCATCCTGGATCTGCTCGGCGCCCAGGCCGAGCGGCGCGAGATCCGCCTCGAGCGCGAGCTCGAGCCGGTGCCGCCGGTCGCGGGCGACGAGGAGCGGCTCCGCCAGGTGCTCGTGAACTTCGGGCTGAACGCGCTCGAGGCGGTGAAGGACGGCGGCCTCGTGCGAGTCTCCTGCCGGGAGGTGCCCGCCGCGAGCGGCACCGGCGAGGCGCCGGGCCAGGTCGCGATCGTCATCGACGACGACGGCCCCGGCGTCCCGCCCGAGTCGCGCGACCGGATCTTCGAGCCGTTCTTCACCACCAAGGCGAAGGGCTCGGGGCTCGGGCTCTCCATCGTGCACGCGATCGTCACGCAGCACGGGGGCACGATCACCGTCGCGGAGTCCCCCGAGGGCGGAGCGCGGTTCGTCCTCGAGCTGCCGCAGGCGCGCTGAACGGCGCGATTCGCGTCATCGAAGGTGTCGCGAAGTGGACTGTCGTCTACTGTCTCCGGCATGCACCGCTTCCGCGCTCCCTGGGACCGCTCACTCCGGATCACGACCGCGCTCGTGCTCGTCCTGATCGTCGCCGCCGCGGCGACGGCGCTCGCCGCCGCCGCGCACGCGGGCTGGTCCCTCCCCCGGGTGGCGCTCGCCGCGCTCGTCGCTGCCGTCCCCGTCGGCGCATGGGCGCTCGGGCCCCGCGGCTTCGTGATCGGGGGCGGCTTCCTCCGCATCGAGCGGAACGCCTGGCCGGCGCGACTCGTACCGCTCCGCGAGGTCCGCACGGCCGAGCCCCTCGCCCCCGACGCCCTGCGCGGTGCGCTCCGGCTCCTCGGCACGAGCGGGCTGTTCGGACACTACGGGCTGTTCCGCTCGCGCGCCCTCGGTCGCTTCCGGATGTACGCGACGCGCAGCGCCGGGCTCGTGCTGGTGCGCGCGGGCGGAGCTCAGTACGTCCTCTCGCCGGACCGGCCGGAGGCGTTCCTGGCGACGATGGCCGCGTCAGTCGCGGCGGCTCCGCGCGGGCGCTGAGGTCGCGCCCGGCGGGCGGGCCGCCTGCCCTACTCCGCCCCTTCCGCCTTCTCCGCCTCGAGCTCCCCGTGCTCGCGGGGCTCGCGGTTTCCGGAGGCGTACTCCTTCAGCCGGTACTGGATCTTGCGGACGCTGATCCCGAGGATCTCGGCCGCGCGCGAGGTCGAGCCCCCGACCATCTCGAGGGTGCGGAGGATGGCCTCGCGCTCGATCTCGTAGAGCGTCGCGCCGGGGATGAGGGCGCCCGGGGACCGCTCGCGCGGCCGCGGCCCGCGCAAGGTCGGCGGCAGGTCGTCCGCGGTGAGCTCGGTCGCCTTGCAGAGCACGACGGCCCGCTCGACGACGTTCTCGAGCTCGCGCACGTTGCCGGGCCAGTCGTGCGAGAGGAGGGCGTTCAGCGTGCCCGGCGCGAGGCCGCGGATCTCCTTGCCGTAGGCCTTCGCGTACTTGTCGATGAAGTGGGAGACGAGCGCGGGGATGTCGCCCTTGCGCTGGCGCAGCGGGGGCAGCGTCACCGCGACCACGTTCAGCCGGTAGTAGAGATCCTCGCGGAACTTCCCCGCCTTCACCTCGGCGGCGAGATCGCGGTTCGTGGCCGCGACGAGCCGCACGTCCACCTTGATGGTCTGCGTGCCGCCGACGCGCTCGAACTCCTTCTGCTGCAGGACCCGCAGGAGCTTGATCTGGAGCGCGGGCGAGATGTCGCCGATCTCGTCGAGGAACAGCGTCCCGCCGTCGGCGAGCTCGAACCGCCCCTCCTTGCGGCCGATGGCGCCGGTGAAGGAGCCCTTCTCGTGCCCGAAGAGCTCCGACTCGAGGAGGGTCTCGGAGAGCGCCGCGCAGTTCACCTTGATGAACGGCTTGTCGGAGCGCGGCGACTCCTCGTGGAGCGCCTGCGCGATGAGCTCCTTGCCGGTGCCGGACTCGCCGAGGATGAGGACGGTCGCGCGGGTCGGCGCGGCGCGCTTGACGACCTCGTAGACGGCCTGCAGCTCCGGGGCGTCGCCGACGATGCTGTGGAACCGGTAGCGCTCGCGGACGCGCTCGCGCAGGTTCGCCGTGTCTCGCTGGAGCCGGAGCTTCTCGAGCGCCTTCTCGAGCACGACGATGACGGCGTTCACGTCGAGCGGCTTGACGAGGTAGTTCTCCGCCCCGGCCCGCATGGCCTCGACCGCCGCCTCGACGCTCGCGAAGGCGGTCATCATGACGAACACCGCGTCGGAGCCCTGCTCGCGCGCCCGCTTGAGGAGCGTGATGCCGTCCATGCGCGGCATCCGCACGTCCGCGAGGACCGCCGCGGGGGCGAACCCCGGCAGCAGCGCGAGCGCCTCCTCGCCATCCGCCGCCTCCGCGATCTCGTAACCCTCCTCGGTGAGGATGGTCCTGAGCGCGACGCGCGCGTTTTGCTCGTCGTCGACGACGAGGATCCGCTCTTTCCCCGAGCGGCCGGCCGTGTTCGGAATGTTCACCGTTGCCTCACGCCAAGCGCAAACCGTGCAGGATGCCGCACGTTATGCATGATCCTGCGCGCGAGATCCACCAGATCTCGACGCAAGTCCCCAATCCTACGGGACAAAGCCGCTTACCAACCCCGCCTGGCTCACGCGCTTCCCTGGGGGAGCGAGCCGGCCCCCTCGACCCGACCGAGCCGGTCGAAGGGTCTCCACCGGAACCGGGCCCCGAGTGACTCGGCCACGCTCCGGCACGCCTCCTCGGACAGGCCGGGGAGCGCAACCGCGCTCGCCGCCACATCCGGGATGCAGCGCACCGCGCTGCGGATGAAAGCCTTCACGGACTCGTACGCCGCCTCGCCGTACCGGCTCGGGCAGATCCGTGCGTAGGTCGCGGGGTCCGCCGCGTTGAGCGAGACCGAGACGGCCGAGATCCCAGCGGCCGCGAGCGCGGGAGCGACGTCGTAGCCCTCGCGCAGGGACGCCAGCCCGTCGGTGTCGACCCGCACGCGCTCCACGCCCGCTGCCCGCAGCCTGCGAGCGACCTCGAGCAGGACGGCGAGCCGTCGCGTCGGCTCGCCGAGGCCGGTGAAGACGACCTCGGATCGCCCTGCGATCCCGGCGTGCACGGCCGCTTCCCAGACCTCGTCCGCGCTCGGGTTGCGGGCGAGGCGGAGGTCGAACCCGCCCACCGTCCAGTCGTCGTCGCGGATCTTCGGACAGAAGACGCACGCGAGGGTGCAGGCGCTCGTCAGGTTCAGGTAGAGCGCGTCGCCAAGCGAGTAAGCGAGCGTCGGCTCGCGCTGTGCGATCTCGGGCAACACGGGCGGGTGAAATAGCAGGCCCCCGCCTGGAGCGCTACACGACGACGCCTGCGGGCGGGAGTGACTACCTCTACAACCGCCCGGACCGGCCTGCGATTTCGCTTGAAGCGCCGCGTCAATCCAGGAGGTGCACGTGGCCGCTGCAGGCCAGGCAGTAGCGCGCCTCGGGGATCGCGCGGAGGCGCTGCAGGCCCAGCGGGCCGCCGCAGTTGAGGCAGCGGCCGTAGCTCCCCTCCTGGATCCGCGCGAGCGCCGCGTCGATGTCGGCGAGCTCCCGCCGGGCCAGCTCCGAGACCGGATCGGGCATGGCCTCGTAGTCCGTCCAGCGCGCGGCGGGATCCGCTGCGGCGTGGGACGTTCCCTGGCTGAGTGAGCGGCGGCGACGCAGCAGGACCTCGCGCGCCTCCGCCTCGATACGACTCATGGGGTCCGCCCCTCTTCACGAGGCGTGCCTCCAGGAATCCCGCGTGATTCCGCGATGTACCCGCCAGAGTTTGCGTGCGGCCGAGCAGGTGACGCACGCCTTGCGCAGCGCCGAATGGGGCTCCACGTCCAGAGCCGCCGCGGGTTCGGGGGCGCAGTCCCCGCCTCGACACCTCACCGCCTCAGCGCGCGAGACACGCCCACGTAGCCGACTGCGAGCGCCGCCGCGATGGGCAGGAGCCAGAGGCCCGCCGCGAGGCGGTGCTCGATCACGTCGAGCCTGTCGCCCGCGAGCAGGAGCGCCCAGCGCGTCGCGCGGTGCTCCGGCACGCGATACGCGAGGCGCCGCACCGCGCCGGAGAGCGCTCGCGGCGGCGCGGCGGTGCCGAACACCGGCGTCGCGTGCAGGAGCCCCGACCGCGCGAGCGGCGTCAGGTCGTGCTGCTGCTCGGGCCTGTCCCAGTGCGCGCCGGGGTCCGGTGCGCGCCGCTCGCGCGGCACGCCCGGACGCACGCCCGTGGCGCCGTCGATGCCCGCGCCGGAGACGTTCACTCGACCCGCGTCGTCCATCTCCTCCCCCTCTACGCGCTCGGCACGAGCACGCACTTCACGCAGCCGTCCGCCTTCGCGTCGAAGAGGTCGTATGCCTCCGGCGCGCGCTCGAGCGGGAACCGGTGCGTGATGAGCCCCTTGCCGTCGAGCCGGCCCGCGCGGACGTGCTCGAGCAGGTGCGGCATGTAGCGCTTCACGTTCGCCTGGGCCATCCGGAAGGTGAGGCCCTTGTTCATCGCGACGCCGATCGGGACGAGGTTCGCGGGCGGGCCGTACACGCCGACGATCGAGACGGTCCCGCCCTTGCGGACCGAGTGGATCGCCCAGTGGAGCGCGATCGACGATCCGGGCGCGAGCTTCAGCTTGCGCCCGACGAGCGTCTGCCACGCCGAGCCGGAGGCCTCCATCCCCACCGCGTCGACGACCACGTCCGGACCGTGCCCGCCCTTCAGCGCCTTCAGCGCGGCGATGGGATCGTGCTCGCGCCGAAGGTCGATCGTCTCGGCGCCGGCCCAGCGCTCGGCGAACCCGAGCCGCGCCTCGATCCGGTCGACCGCCACCACCCGCGACGCGCCGAGGAGCCACGCGGAGCGCGCCGCCACGAGCCCCACCGGCCCGCAGCCGAGCACCGCCACCACGTCGCCCTGGCGGATCGCGCCCATCTCCGCGGCCTGGTAGCCCGTGGGCAGCACGTCGGACAGGAGGAGCACGTCCTCGTCGTCGAGGTCGTCGGGGATCTTCATCGGGCCCACGTCCGCGAACGGCACCCGGACGTACTGCGCCTGGCCGCCGTCGTAGCCGCCGGTCGTGTGCGAGTAGCCGAACACGCCCGAGGCGAGGTCGTTCATCGGGTTCGAGGACTCGCAGTCGCCGTACAGCCCGCGCTCGCAGTAGAAGCAGGTGCCGCACGAGATGTTGAAGGGCACGACGAGCCGGTCGCCTGCGCGCACGCCGCGGACCGACGACCCGATCTCCTCGACCACCCCGGTGAACTCGTGCCCGAACGTCGTGCCGACGCGGGTGTCCGGGACCATCCCGTGGAAGAGGTGCAGGTCCGAGCCGCAGATCGCGGCGCGGGTGACCCGCAGGATGACGTCATCCGGGTGCTCGATCCGAGGCGCGGGCTTGTCCCTCACCCGCACCCGGTACGGCCCCTCGTAGACGAGCGCGCGCATCGCCCTCCCCACGGGAAAGGTTCGACGTGCCCGCGCGGAGCGCAAACGGGACGCTCGCGCGGCCGCCCGAGCTAGGCGGTGTCGAGCTCCGAGGAGCGCACCAGGCGGACGCCCGCCCGGGCGAACGCGCGGTCGATCTCGGTCCGGCGCTCCGGGAAGACCGCGCGCGTCAGGTCGTCGAGCACGAAGGTCTCGAAACCCTCGGCCGCCGCGTCCTCCGCGGACCAGAGCACGCAGAAGTCTCGCGCGAGGCCGCACAGGAACACGCGCCGCACGCCGCGCGCGGCGAGCCACGCGCCGAGGCCGGTGGTGGGGCGGTGCCCGTCCGGCCCGACGTTCTCCCGGAACGCGCTGTAGGAGTCCACCGTGAGGTGGATGCCCTTGCGCAGGATCATCGTGGCCGCGACGTCCGGGAACTCCGGGTGGAGGGCCGAGCCGCGGCTGCCGCGCACGCAGTGGTCCGGCCAGAGCTCCTGGGGCCCCTGCGCGAGGGCGATCGTCTCGTAGGGCTTCGCGCCGGGATGGGCCGACGCGAACGAGACGTGTCCCGGCGGGTGCCAGTCCTGCGTCGCCACCACCGTCGCGAAGCGCGGCGCGAGCCGCGCGATCGGCGCGACGATGGCGTCGCCGTCCTCGACGGCGAGGGCGCCGCCCGGCAGGAAGTCGTGCTGCAGGTCGACGGCGAGGAGGGCGTCGTGCTCGCGATCGATTCGCATGCGTCTCCAGTTTAACCGGGGCGCGCGCCGCGTTCCCCTCCTCGCGCGCGCCGCCCTCCGGCCACCCGGCCGGGGGGAAGTCCAGGACCGCGCGCGCCGCGCGAAGAGGCCCGGAACCGGCCGGAATCCGTGTTGTCTCGGGCGCGGGCCTGAGCTAGCTTGCGCGCACCATGGACAAGATCTGGGTCAAGGACGTCAAGGAGGGCGAGCGGCTGAAGAGCGTCTTCCTCGTCGCTCGCAAGGCGGTGCCCACCGCGAAGAGCGGCAAGACGTACCTGTCGGTCACCTTCCAGGACAAGACGGGGGAGCTCGAGGCCCGCGCGTTCGAGCGCGTGGACGAGCTCTCGGGGCTCTTCGACGAGAAGGACTACGTCGAGGTCGAGGGCCCCATCGGCGCGTTCCAGGGCAAGCCCCAGCTCAAGATCGAGACGGCGGCCAAGGTCGCCGACGCCACGGCGCTCGACGCGGCGGAGTTCGTGTGGGCGCCGCCGCCGGAGCCCAAGAAGCCCGAGAAGCCGGGGCCGAGCGAGGGCGAGGACGCGCTCTGGAAGGAGCTCGTCGGCATCGTCGACGTCATCGTCGATCCGCACCTGAAGAGCCTCGTGAAGGCGTTCGTGGACGACGAGGACGTCGCGAGCCGCATGCGCCGCGCCCCCGCCGCGAAGTCCGTCCACCACGCCTACGCGGGCGGCCTGCTCGAGCACACCGTCTCGTCGCTCAAGCTCGCGCACCGGATCGCCGACCACTACCCGCAGGTGGACCGCGACATGCTCGTCGCCGGCGCGTTCTTCCACGACCTCGGCAAGATCCGCGAGATCCAGGGCGATCGGAACGCCGAGTACACCGACGAGGGCCGGCTGGTGGGCCACCTCGTCATGACCGCGCAGTGGGTGCACGACAAGGCCCGGCGCGTGGGCGTGCCGCGCGACCTCGAGCACCACGTCGTGCACATGGTCCTCGCGCACCACGGCCGGCTCGAGTACGGCTCGCCGAAGCCGCCGATGACGCTCGAGGCGCTGCTCACCCACTACATCGACGAGCTCGACAGCCGCGTGAACTCCTGGCTCAACCTGATGGCCAAGGAGTCCGGCTCGAAGCGCTGGACCTCGTCGGACAACGTCTACGAGCAGCAGATCTGGCGGGGCCAGCTCCCCACCGTGCAGGCCGAGAAGAAGGGGCCGCCGGCGGAGCTCATGACGCCCGTGATCTACGTGCCGCGCGAGGGCGGCGGCGCCGGCGGCGGACCGAAGCGGAACAAGCCGCCGCGCGAGAAGCGCGCGCCCGCGCCGCGGCCGCCGCCCGCGCAGGGCGAGGCGAGGCCGGCC